>JASHYG010000317.1 GCA_030043215.1 Gammaproteobacteria bacterium | reverse complement strand
CGACGCAGTACTGGACCTCCCGCGGCTTCGCGCTGCTCGATGTGAACTACGGCGGCAGCAGCGGCTACGGCCGCCCGTACCGCGAGCGCCTGGAGGGAAACTGGGGCATCGTCGATGTCGACGATGTCGTGGCCGGCGTGAGATTTCTCGCCGCGACCGGACGAGTGGACGGGAGCCGCACGGCCATTCGCGGCGGCAGCGCCGGCGGCTTCACCGTGCTGGCCGCGCTCGCCTTCCACGACGTGTTCAAGGTCGGCGCCAACTACTACGGCGTCAGCGATCTCGAGGCGCTCGCCCGCGACACGCACAAGTTCGAGAGCCGCTACCTCGACCGGCTCGTCGCTCCGCTGCCGCAGGGCCGCGCGGTCTACGAAGCGCGCGCGCCCATCCGCCACCTCGACTCGTTCCACGCCCCGCTCATCACCTTCCAGGGCGCCGAGGACAAGGTAGTCCCGCCGAGCCAGTCACGCGCGATCGTGGCCGCGCTCGAGCGCAAGGGAGTTCGCGTCGCCTACGTCGAGTTCGCGGGCGAGCAGCACGGGTTTCGCAAGGCCGAGAGCATCGTGAGCTCGCTCGAGGCCGAGCTCGCCTTCTACGGCGATGTGCTCGGCTTCGTTCCGGCGGACCCGACGCCCCCGGCGAATCCGGTTAGCTCGCCGGCTTGCTGAACCGGTACATGAACTTATCCGTGTGACCCCTGATCGAGGCATCGAAGATTCGCGCGGTGTGCGGATCCTTCGGATTGCGCAGCGCGTTGCTGTGCGCGGCCAGCTTGAATCCCGCCGCCTCGATTTCCTTGCGCGCCGCCGCCGGATCGATCCGGTGCAGAGTGCTCGTCTGGGTGGTGCCGGTACCCGCCGCTCCCGCGTGATCGACCACGAGGAAGGTGCCGCCCGGCTTCAAGGCGTCGAACACCTGCTTGTTGAAGGCGGCGATGTTGGCGTTCGGACC
This sequence comes from Gammaproteobacteria bacterium, assembly GCA_030043215.1. Taxonomy (GTDB): domain Bacteria; phylum Pseudomonadota; class Gammaproteobacteria; order Steroidobacterales; family Steroidobacteraceae; genus JASHUC01. The sequence goes on along the minus strand of JASHYG010000317.1, from coordinate 6,693 downwards.
ATTGTGGAAGTCGTGATAGTTGTCCGTGGTCCAGACGAGGTCGACCGGACCCGGAAGCCCGTAGTTGTCCGTGCCGAGCGTCGTCAAGACCGTCACATTCGAGTAGTGCGGATCGGCAGCGATCGCCTTGGCAGCGGCCCCCATGTCCATGCGCGCACCCGGGCGCGACGGCGGCACGATCGCGTACACATGGCCCGAGGGACCGACGGCCGCGCTCAGCAGGCGGGTGAAGTAGCCTCTACCGGGCATGAGCTCGGCGACGCTGTCGCCAGGCTTCACGCGCGAGAGGGCAAGCGTCTCTACAGGCTTGCGATCTGCGTCGGCCTGCTTGTCCGCGTCCGGCCGCGCGGAATCGTTGACCGCCTGGGTGATGTACGCGGGAACATGTCCGGCCGCCCTGGCGCCGGCTCCATTCAACATGAGAGCGGCAGCGAGCGCCGCCGCGAACCATCGAGATGCACGCAGCATAGGAATCTCCCCTCCACCTAGGGGCGCGACTTTAGCACCGCCGCAGGCCGAATGCTCGCGCAAGCAGCTCGTACGAGCGCAGGCGCGCGCCATGATCGTGAACGATCGTGACGATCATCAGCTCCTCGAGCTGCAGGGCTCCGGCGATCTCCTCGAGCCTGCCACGCACCGTCCGCGGGGACCCGAACACGTGGCGCGGCCACTCACCCGAGTCGCCGAGATCGAGGGGAACTTGTGCCGCCAGCTCACGCTGGGCCTCCTCCACCGTCGGAACCGGGCGCAGGTCGCCTTGCCGCAGCCGGCGCCCCATCAGGCGCACGCTCGCCGACAGAAGCTCCGCCTCCTCGTCCGTCTCCGCGCAGATGGCGCCCAGCGCGACGATGGGGCGGGGCTCCGGGAGGTACGGGGAAGGCTGGAATTGGGCGCGATAGCGCTCGATCGCCGCCCGCGTGGGCTCCGGGGCGATGAAGTGGGCGAACGCGTACGGAAGGCCGAGCTGAGCCGCGGCGGAGGCGCTCCAGTGGCTCGAGCCGAGCAGCCACACCGCCGGACAGCCGGGCGTGTCCGGAGAGACCCGGATGCGGCTGAACGGATGCCGCGGCGCGAACTCGTGATGCAGGAAGCCCATGAGCTCGATCAGCTGGTCCGGAAAGTCATCGGGCATCGGGGTGTCGAGCCGCTCGCGCCGCAGCGCCAACGTCTCGAGCGGGCTGCCGCCCGGCGCCCGGCCGATGCCGAGGTCCACCCGGTCCGGATACAGCGCGTGCAGCATCCGGAACTGCTCGGCCACCTTGAGCGGGCTATAGTGCGGCAGCATGACGCCGCCCGAGCCGACGCGGATGCGCTCCGTCTCCGCTCCCAGGCGGGCGATGAGAATCTCCGGCGCCGGGCTGGCGAGAGTCTGGGTCGCATGGTGCTCGGCGATCCAGTAACGCTCGTACCCGAGCCGGTCGGCGAGGCGCGCGAGCTCGATCGTGTGACGGAGCGCATCGGCCGCGGTAGAGCCCGAGGAGACGGGAGACTGGTCGAGAACCGAAAGCCGCATGTCCCCGATACGCTTACCGCATTTCGGCGGCGGGGGCAAACCCAAGGCGACAGCAACGTTCCTGTCACACGGGATCGCTACCTTCGCCCGTGGGCGCAGTGCATGTTACGGACAGGGATACGGAAACCGCGGCTACGCGATGGGTTGGCGAGCCGTCCCGTGCTCAATGCGGTGTGGGCCGCGGCCGGTGTCTTCTGGCTCGGCGTGTGCTCCACGGCCGCGCGAGGGACACCCCCCACACCGGTGATGCCGGTGACGCCGATCGAGCACGTGATCGTGGTGGTCGGAGAGAACCAGAGCTTCGATTCCGTCTTCGCAACCTATAGCCCGCCGCCGGGCGAGAGCATTCGCAATCTGCTGTCCGAAGGCATCATCCGCCCCGACGGCACGCCCGGCGAGCACTACTCCCGTGCCGCGCAATCCCGCGCGCTACCCCAGTCCCGCTACACGCTCGATCCACCGCGGGCCGGACGCTACGGGCATCTGCCGCAGCCGACGCTGATCGGCGTGCTGAGCTGGCAGCTCCGGCCGGTGGGCAACGGTCCGGATCTGCGCTTTCCGCAAGACCTGCCGCCCGGCCCGTATCCGATCACACGGTACGTCGTATGGCCGAGGAGCGGGGCCGGCGCCAGCCTTGCAGCGGCTGTCGCCCACCTAGGCGCCGCCACGGGCGATCCCGTGCACCGATTCTTTCAGATGTGGCAGCAGACGGGCGGCGACAACGCGAGGCCGGACCTGTATGCGTGGGTCGCAGTGACCACCGGGATGGGCGGCGACACCCTGGGCGTCACGCGCGCATATCCCGGGCAAGGCGGCGAGGAGATGGGATTCGTGAACATCGCAGCCGGGGACGCGCCGGTCTTTCGCGATCTCGCCCGGCGCTACGCGATGAGCGACAACTATCACCAGCCCATCATGGGCGGCACGGGCGCGAACTTCTTCGCGCTCGCGACCGCGGATGTCGCCTTCTTCAACGCGAATGGCGCGCCCGCCGTCCCGCCGGCCAATCAAATCGAGAATCCCGACCCGGCCCCCGGCAGCGCGAACTACTACCGGCGAGACGGATATCAGGGCGGATCCTACGTCGAGTGTGCCGATCCCACTCAGCCGGGAGTGGCCCCGATACTCGCTCTGCTCGGCCGCCGCGCGCTCGCGAGCCGCTGCGAGCCCGGACACTACTACCTCGTCAACAATTACGCCCCCGGGTACGACCTCGACGGGCATCCGCAACCGATTGCCCCCCACAACTACAACTACCCGCCTCAGACGGTACGCACGATCGCGGAGGCGCTCACCGCCCGCGGTGTGAGCTGGGGCTGGTACACCGGCGGCCGCGATCCCGCCGACCTCGAGGAGGAGCGGCTGAGCGGGAACGTCAGTCTCGCGACGGCCCGGCGCGCGCAGTACAACTACCTCGGCGATCCGCTCACGGCCTCCAGGGCCGTGATGAGCAATCCCGGCCTGCGCTCGCACCTCAAGGGGCTCGCGAGCTTCACGGCCGAGCTGCAGGCGGGCACCCTGCCCGCCGTGGCCTTCGTCGTGCCCAAGATCCTGAGCAGCGGCCACCCCGGCGATTCGGTGCTGACGAGCTTCGAGGACTTCCTCGCGGACATCGTCGCCCAGGTCAAATCGCGACCCGCGGTCTGGTCGCACACCGCGATCATCGCCACGGCGGATGAGGGAGGCGGACACTTCGACTCGGGCTACATCCAGACGCTCGATTTCTTCGGCGACGGACCGCGCATCCCGCTGCTCGTCATCTCGCCCTACGCACGCCCCGGGCACATCGATCACGTCTACGACGATCACGCCTCTATCCTGAAATTCATCGAGCGCAACTGGGGCCTTGCGCCGCTGACGCGCCGCAGCCGCGATCGTTTACCGGACCCGATCATGCGGCCCGGCGATCCGTACCGCCCGGTCAACGGGCCGGCGATCGGCGACTTGATGACGCTGTTCGATTTCGGGACACCCCAAGCGCGCTTCGTGCCGCAGACGCATCTCACGCCGCTCGCCCGTCTCGGCAAGGCACTGTTCTTCGACGAGACTCTATCGAGCTCCGGACATCTCGCATGCGCGAGCTGCCACGATCCCGCCCATGCGTACGGGCCGCCGCCCGGCTCCGGCCCGGTCATGGTCGGCGGCGTGCACATGGACCGGCCGGGCCTGCGCGCTGTGCCTTCGCTCCGATATCGACAGGACACCCCGCGCTTCACGCGCCATCTGTACGTCGCGCTGAGCGACGACGCGGAGGACGCAGGACCCGGCGGGGGTCTCACGTGGGACGGCCGGGCCGACACGCTCGAAGCTCAGGCGCTGCTCCCGCTGCTCGACCCGCGAGAGATGGCCAACCACGACGTGCACGAGCTGGCCGCACGCCTTCGCGCAGGTCCCGAGGCGACGAAGCTCCATGTGCTCGGAGGCACCTCGGCCTGGCAAGACGATCGCCGGACGGCGGCTCTCGCCGCCAGGGCGCTCGCACGCTTCCAGCTCGAGGATCCGAGCTTCCATCCGTACGACAGCCGCTACGACGACTATCTCCGGGGCACCGGAAGCCTGACGCCGCGGGAGCTGCGCGGGCTCGAGCTCTTCAACTCCGCGGACAAGGGCAACTGCGCGGAGTGCCATCCGAGCGCACCGGGGCCCGGTGGACATCCCCCCGATTTCACCGACTACCGCTTCGCCGCTCTGGGCGTCCCGCGCAATCCGGCGATCCCCGCCAACGAGAGCGCGAGCTACTACGACCTCGGACTGTGCGGGCCGCTGCGCACCGATCTGATCCATGAGAGCGCGGAATACTGCGGCTTCTTTCAGACTCCGACGCTACGGAACGTCGCCCGCCGCTCCTATTTCTTTCACAACGGCCGCTTCACGACGCTCGACCAGGCGCTGCGCTTCTACGTGGAGCGCGATCTCGATCCCGGCCGCTGGTACCCGCGGCGCGCCGGCCATGCCGAGCTCTACGACGATTTGCCGGCGGCGTACCGCGACAATGTCGATCGGTCCGACCCGCCATTCGATCGGCGGCCGGGGCAGGCTCCCGCGCTGACCGACGCCGAGATCACCGATGTGATCGCCTTCCTCGAGGCCTTGAGCGACCGCAGCTGACCCGCGACGCGCGATCCGCGACACGCGACACGCGACACGCGGCCCGCGGCCCGCGGCGGCGAGGCGAGCCAGCCCGATAGTGCGACGCAGCACTTCGGCCGCTCCCTCGTTAACTCTTCGTAAGAGTCGTACGCAGGTCCCACCGTGCGACGTTATCCCCATTCACGATCCGCAACTCCGATTGGGACCCGGACTCGTTGTACTTATTCTGTCATCTCACGCAAACAGGAGATCTCCGATGCTCAAGTCCGCTCGCAAATGCCTGACCGTCATCGTGGTCGGGATATCGCTCGCCGGCATGGCTTCCGCCACGCTGGCCGAGACGCCCTGGCAGAAGGCCCATCCGCGGCGAACCGAGGTCAATCACCGTCTCGCGAATCAGAACCGCCGCATTCGCAACGAGCGCAAATCGGGCCAGATCACGAAGAGCCAGGCCCATCAGCTGCACCGGGAAGACCACACGATCCGCGGCGAAGAGCGCGCGATGGCCCGCACGAACGGCGGCCATATCACCAAGGCCGAGCAGCAGGCGCTCAATCAACAGGAGAATCAGGAGAGCCGCCAGATCGGCAAGTGATCGATCGGGTCCGTTCCGGACCGGACGCCCGGCAAGCGTTCGGACTCCGGAGCGGCAGCGGGCAGGATGCCATTTTCCATTTCCCACGCGGCAGGGATCCGAGCCCGCATCAGCTTTCTTGGGCTCGAGATTCGCGAGGTGATCAGCGCCTCAGAGGCTCGCGCCGCGCGCCGGCAAGCGCCGTCACCGCCGAGCGGAACACTCCAGCGACCATGCCGCGCACGCTGAGGTGGACCGCTGGAGCGGCTTCCATGGAGAGCGGCGCCGGCGCGGGAACCACCTCGCCAAGGAGCGCCTCGGGGTGAGCGGCAGGCTGAGGAAGCGCCACGCGCTCCGCATATCCCTGCTGCAGCAGCGCGAGCTCACGCGGCGGGGAGAGCTCCTCCGGAGTGAGGAGCAGCCCGCAGCGGCGCGCGAAGCGGCCGACGCCTGCGCGGCTGGAGAGTGCGGTGAGCGGCGCCGACAGCAGCAATCCCGCGAGAACCGGCGTCATCCACCAGATGAATCGCGGCGCGATGGTGAGGATCGCCGCACCCCACGCGAGCCCGAGGAGCATGTGCCACTTGTGCCGCCACAGCGCCTCGCTGAGGCTCACACCTCTGTCGCCGCGCTGCTGCGCGTTCCACGCGACCGGCCGACCGGCGAGCGTCGAGATCACGAACGTCGAGTGGAACACCATCATCGGGGGCGCGAGCAACACGCTGAACAGCTGCTCAAGGAGCAGGCTCACGCCGAGGCGCACGGCTCCGCCGAAGCCGCACCGCAGCGCGGGCTGGGCCAGCGCGAGCGTGAAGCCGAGGACCTTCGGGATCAGCAGCACGCCGATCGTGCCCATGAGCAAGCAGTCCACTTCGGTATCGCGGTAATCGGGCCAGCTCGGAAACAAGGAGTACAGGCCCGCCTGGAAGTAGTGATGGCCGTTGAGCGCCGTCTCGCAGGTGAGGATCGAGCTCAAGATGAGGACGGCGAACCAGATGGGCGAGCTCACGTACGAGAGAACGCCCGTCAGCATGTGCAACCGGCTCAGCCAGTGGAGTCCCCGCATCCTGAGCACGTTGCAGTGCTGCAAGTTGCCCTGCGCCCAGCGCCGGTCGCGCGCCGCGAAGTCGATGATGTTCGAGGGGACTTCCTCCCAGCTGCCCTCGAGGTCCGCCAGCAGCCAGACCTCGAAGCCCGCGCGCCGCATGAATGCCGCCTCGACGAAGTCGTGGCTCAGGATCTCCCCGCCGAGCGGCGCGCCTCCGGGCAGGCGCGGCAGGCCGCAGGACTTCGCAAAAGGCGCGAGCCGCAGAATCGCGTTGTGCCCCCAGTAGTTGCTGTCGCCGAGCTGCCAGTAGGCGAGCCCGCTCGAGAGCATCGGGCCGTTCAGGCGGGCGGCGAACTGCACCACGCGGGCGAAGAGCGTGTCGCGGCCGACGGGCAGCGGGGCCGTCTGGATGATGCCGACCTCGGGATGCGCATCCATGAGCCGGGCGAGCGTGACCAGAGCGCGGCC
>JASHYG010000316.1 GCA_030043215.1 Gammaproteobacteria bacterium | reverse complement strand
CGGGGACACCTGCGGGGTCTGCTCGTACTGCCGGGGCGGGCTGGAGAACCTGTGCGATCGCGCCCACTTCACCGGCTACACGCGCGATGGCGGCTATGCGCAGTACGCCGTGGCCGATGCTCGCTACTGCTGTACGGTGCCGGAGCGTTATTCCGACACCCAAGCCGCACCGCTCCTCTGCGCCGGACTCATCGGCTACCGCGCTTACCGGATGGCCGGCGAGGGCAGCCTCGGACTGTACGGCTTCGGCGCGGCGGCGCACCTCCTCGCACAGATCGCGCGCGCCGAAGGCCGCCAGATATTCGCCTTCACGCGTCCGGGGGATCTCGCCGCCCAGCAATTCGCCCGCAGCCTCGGTGCGGTGTGGGCCGGCGGCTCCGATGAGGTACCGCCTCAGCCCCTCGATGCCTCGATCGTCTTTGCGGCCGTGGGCGCGCTCGTGCCGGCGGCGCTCGCGGCGGTTCGCAAGGGCGGCCGGGTCGTCTGCGCCGGCATTCACATGAGCGACATTCCGAGCTTTCCCTACAGCCTGCTCTGGGGCGAGCGCTCGGTCTGCTCCGTCGCCAATCTCACACGCGCGGACGCCGCCGAATACATGCACGTCGCGGCAGCCGTGCCGCTCGCGCCGAGAGTCGAGGCCTTTCCGCTCGAGCAGGCGAACGTGGCGCTGCAGAGGCTGCGCGCAGGGCAGCTGCAAGGCGCCGCCGTGCTCGTGCCGCCGGCGTGACGATGGACGGCAATCCATTGCTGAGGCTGCGCGCGCGGGGGCAGAGCGTGTGGCTCGACGACATCCACCGGCGCATGCTGACCGACGGGACTCTCGTGCGGATGATCGAAGCCGACGGCCTCTCGGGCCTCACCTCGAATCCCGCGATCTTCGCCAACGCGATCATGACCCACGCGGAATATCAGTCTGCCGTCGCAGAGCTCCTGCCGAAGGTGGCCCACGGCATCGAGCTCTATGAGCTGATCGTCATCGATGACATCCGGCGCGCTGCGGACCTCTTCCAGCCGGTATACCGGCGCGCCGAAAGCAGCGACGGCTTCGTGAGCCTCGAGGTCTCGCCCCACCTCGCGCACGACACGGCCGGCACCGTGGCAGAGGGACGCCGGCTGTGGCGCCGACTCGAGCGCGATAACGTGATGATCAAGGTCCCTGGAACGCCGGCCGGGCTCGCCGCGGTCCGCTCGCTCATCGCCGACGGCATCAACGTCAATGTCACTCTGCTGTTCTCGCCGGAACGCTACCGGCAAGCGGCTGACGCCTATCTCTCGGGGCTCGAGCAGCGAGCACAGCGCGGCGGCGACATCCGCAACATCGCCTCGGTCGCGAGCTTCTTCCTGAGCCGCATCGACTCCCTGGTCGACCGCCTGCTCGACGAGCACGCCGGCCAGGGGCGTGGGGAGGCGCGGGCGCTGCGCGGGCGTGCTGCCACGGCTCTCGCCGCCAAGGCGTACGACCTGTACCGCGAAGTCATCGCCTCCGAGCGCTGGCGCGATCTCGTGCGGCGCGGCGCCCATCCTCAGAGGCTGCTCTGGGCGTCCACCTCCACGAAGGACCCGAGTTACAGTGACGTGAAGTACGTCGAGGACGTGATTGCTGCGGAGTCCGTCAACACCATGCCGCTCGAGACGCTGTCCGCCTACCGCGATCACGGTAAGGGCGGAGCCGGGCTCGTCGCGTTCCGGGAGGACGCGACACGCGTCATGCGCGAGCTCTCGACGCTCGGCATCGATCTCCCGAAAGTGATGCAGCAGCTCGAGGAGGAGGGCGTGCGCAAGTTCGCCGAGCCGTTCGACCGGCTCCAGCGCTGGCTCGAGGAAAGGCACGGGTAGCTGCGCCGGCCGCGAGCCGGTCCACTCTCGGCCGGGCACCCGCTGCGCCTTGCAATGGCACGGGTCCGCCCATATCAGTCCCTTGGCGCTGAGCGTGAGGAGTGGCCGCCCGTGAGGTCGATCAATCGCATTGCCTGGATGTGGGATGAGGCGCTGCATGCCCTGGAGCAGGCGGAACGCCGGCGCAGCCAGTTCTACGGCCTGTGCGCGGCTCGGTCCGCCCAACCGCTCTGGGAGCCCCCGGCGGATGTTCTCGAGGGTGAGTCGGAGATCGTCATCTCGGTCGCGCTGCCGGGCGTCCCTCCGGAGAGCGTCGCGGTTCAGATCGCCGCGAACGGACTCATCACCATCAGCGCCGAACGCCCGCTGCCGCCGGAGCTTGCGACCCTGCGGATTCGGCGCCTGGAAATCCCCTACGGGCGCTTCGAGCGCCAGGTGGAGCTCGCGAGCGGCCGGTACGCCGTCGCGGAGCGCCGCATGGCCGACGGCTGCCTCACGCTGAGACTGACGAGGAGCCGGTGATGGCTGACGAGACCGAGCTTCTGATTCTGCCGGCGCGCGATGTCGTGCTGTATCCGGGTGTCGTGCTCCCCATCGCAGTCAGCCGCCCCCGCTCGACGGCCACGGCACAAGAGGCCGTGCGTCTGCACAGCCGGATCGGCTTGCTGCTGCAGAAGAGCGCCTCGCCCGAGAGTCCCGAGGATCCGGGCCCCGACGATCTCTATCGCGTGGGCACCGTCGCGAGCGTCGCTCGCTTCGTCACCGCGGCCGACGGGGTGCACCACCTCATTTGCCAGGGGGAGCAGCGCTTCGAGGTACGCGAGTTCATTGCGACCGACCCCGTTCTCAAGGCCCGGGTCACACTGCACAGCGACCCAGAGGCGGTGAGCCCCGAGGTGGAGGCGCGCGCGGTGTATCTGCGCGATCGGGCCCTCGAGGCACTGCGGCTGCTCCCGCAAACCCCGATGGAGCTCGTGAGCACCCTGCAGTCGGTCAAGGGGCCCGGACAGCTCGCCGATATCGTGATCAGCGTGATGGACGCGGACGTGGCCGAGAAGCAGGCCATCCTCGAGACGTTCGACCTCGCCGCGCGCCTCGATCGGGTGATCGGGGTCCTCGCAAAGCGCATCGAGGTGCTCAAGCTCTCGCGCGACATCGGCGAGAAGACCCGGACGGCGCTCACCGAGCGCCAGAAGGAGGCGGTGCTGCGCGAGCAGTTGCGCCAGATCCGCCGGGAGCTCGGCGAGGAGGGGGAGGGGCCCTCCGAGGTGAAGGAGCTCGCCGAGGCGATCGAGAGCGCGGGCATGCCGCAGGAGGCGAAGGAGCACGCCGTCCGGGAGCTCCGCCGACTGGAGCGCATGCCGGACGGAAGCGGCGAGCATTCGATGGTGCGCACCTATCTCGACTGGCTGGTGGCGCTCCCGTGGTCGAAGCTCGATCCGGAGAACCTCGACATCGAGAGCGGACGCAGAGTGCTCGATGCCGATCACTTCGGCCTGGAGAAGGTGAAGCGGCGCATCCTCGAGTTCCTGGCGGTCCGCAAGCTCAATCCGCAGGGACGCAGCCCCATCCTGTGCTTCGTCGGCCCGCCGGGGGTCGGCAAGACCTCCCTCGGCCAGAGCATTGCCCGCGCCCTCGGGCTGGAATTCGCCCGGGTGAGCCTGGGCGGCGTGCACGATGAGGCGGAGATCCGCGGCCACCGGCGGACCTATCTCGGTGCGCTGCCGGGGAACATCATCCAGGCGCTGCGCCGGGCCGGGACACGCAATCCCGTCCTGATGCTCGA
>JASHYG010000315.1 GCA_030043215.1 Gammaproteobacteria bacterium | reverse complement strand
ATCTCGAGGAAGTAGAACTCGCCGCGCGCCGTATCGACGAGGAACTCGACGGTGCCCGCGCCGCGGTAGCGCAGGTGCCGGCCGAAGGCGACCGCGGCGGCGTGCATCGCGCCGCGCAGCTTCTCCGGCAAGCTCGGCGCGGGAGCCTCCTCGAGGAGCTTCTGGTAGCGGCGCTGCACCGAGCAGTCGCGATCGCCGAGGTGGATGACGCTCGACCCGTCGCCGAGCAGCTGCACCTCCACGTGCCGGCCGGACGTGACGAAGCGCTCGAGATAGATCCGTGAGTCGCCGAAGGCGCTGCCCGCTTCGGCCATCGCGAGCTCCATGGCCGGCGCCATCTGCGAGGGCTCGAGGACCGGCTTCATGCCCCGGCCGCCGCCGCCGCCGACCGCCTTGATCAGCAGGGGCCATCCGATACGCCGCGCCACCTGCAAGGCCTCGTCCACGGTCGTGGCAGGGCCGCCGGGGACGACCGGTAGGCCGGCATCGACGGCGTGCCGGCGCGCGGCGAGCTTGTCGCCGACGGCCTCGAGCTGCTGCTCGGTCGGACCGATGAACAGCAGTCCCGCCTCGCGGCATTGCCGCGCAAAGTCCGCGTTCTCCGAGAGGAAGCCATAGCCGGGATGAATGGCGTCCGCCCGAGCGGCTGCGGCAGCGGCGACGATCCCTGCAGCGTTGAGGTAGCTCGCATGCGACGGACCCGTACCCACGCAGACGGTGCGGTCGGCGAGACGGGCCGGGACGGCGTCGAGGTCGGCCTCCGAGGCGGCGAGCACGGTCTCGATTCCGAGGCGCTGGCACGTGCGGATGATGCGGACCGCGATCTCGCCGCGGTTGGCGATGAGGACCCGTCTCACCCTCATGGACGCTCGGGCGCGAGCCGCATCAATACATGGTGCTGCTCGACCAGCTGTCCGTTCGTGGCGCAGATCTCGATGACTTCCCCGCGCGCTCCGGCGTAGACGGAGTTCATGAGCTTCATGGTCTCCACGATGCCGATGACGGTGGTCTCGGTCACCCTCGATCCCTTCTCGACGAAGGGCGGAGCGCCCGGCTTCGGCGCGCGGTAGAACGTCCCCATGAGCGGCGGATGAATGTCGATGCTGCCCGGGACGCTGGAGGCGCTCGCAGCGGCCGCCGGGACCGGTGTTCGGGCGGGGGCGGTTGCGGGCCCGCGGCCGGCGGTTGGCGGTGGGGTCATGGCGGCCGGTGGTGGGGTCGGGGCGGCCGGCGGCTGTCTGGCCCCGGGCGCCGCAAGCGTCTGCCGCTCCTCGGACCACGCCCCGATCCCTGCGCCGGCTCGGCGCAACGTCAGCTTGAAGCGGTCGGTCTCGAGATGCAGCTCATCGAACCCGGACGATTCGAGCAGCCGCAGGATGTCCTGCACGTCACGGTCGGTGAGATTCACAAGGTGGACTCGAGCTCGGCCATCGGCACATCCTGTCAAGTGTATGCCGGACCGCGGCACAGGAGAAAATTCTCAAGTCGTCCGGGCGGGGGTTAGACTATCACCTCGCATAGCGGCGACCGCCATCCCCGGCGGGCCGCACGAGAGCACCAACTGCCCCTGGAGGAGATGCCGTGAACGCTTCGCTCGCGTCGATTGCCCCACAGCCCGAGCCCTCACCAGCCGTCGCTCGGTTCCTCAAGCGCACCTCCAAGCTGCTGATCGGCGGTGAGTGGGTCGAGTCCAAGTCGCAGAAGCGGGTGCCCGTCATGGACCCGGCCACGGGCCGCGAGATCAGCTCCGTTCCGGATGCGAACGCCGCCGATGTCGATCGGGCCGTCGCGGCTGCGAGGCAGGCCTTCGAGAAGGGCCCCTGGCCCGAGATGCTGCCCGCGCAGCGCGAGGCCCTGATCTGGAAGCTCGCCGACCTCATCGACCGCAACGCCGACGAGCTCGCCGAGCTGGAGAGCATCAACAACGGCAAGACGAAATTCATCGCGAGCATCGTCGACGTGCCTGGCACGCGCGATTACTTCCGCTACATGGCCGGCTGGGCTACCAAGATCGAGGGCTCGACGTTCAACACGTCGATCCAGGGCCCGCCCGGGGTGAAGTTCCACACGTACACCGTGCGCGAGCCTGTCGGCGTCGTCGCGCAGATCGTCCCCTGGAACTTCCCGCTCGCCATGGCGGCCTGGAAGCTCTCGCCGGCGCTCGCGGCGGGTTGTACCTGCGTGCTGAAGCCCGCGGAGCAGACACCGCTCACGGCCCTGCGCCTCGGTGAGCTGATCCTGGAGGCGGGCTTCCCGCCGGGCGTCGTGAACATCCTCACCGGGTACGGAGAGACGACGGGCGCCGCGCTCGTCGCGCACCCCGGTGTGAACAAGGTCGCGTTCACCGGCTCGACCGAGGTCGGCAAGATCATCAACAAGGCGGCAACCGACACCTTGAAGCGCGTATCCCTCGAGCTCGGCGGCAAGTCGCCCGTCGTCGTGCTGCCCGATGCGGATCTGAACTCGGTGGTCGGAGGCGCAGCGAACGCGATCTTCTTCAACTCCGGGCAAGTCTGCACGGCCGGATCGCGGCTCTTCGCGCACCGCAAGGTGTTCGACCAGGTGCTCGAGGGCTTGAGCAACGCCGCCCAGGCGATCCGCCTGGGGCCGGGACTCGATCCCAAGACCGAGATGGGCCCGCTCGTCTCGAAGGAGCAGCAGGAGCGCGTGCTCGGATACATCGAGTCGGGGCGCAAGGACGGCGCCAAGGTGATGACGGGCGGCGAGGCCCCCGCGGCCGCCGGCTACTTCGTGAAGCCGACCGTGCTCGCGAACGTGAGGCCGGACATGAAGATCGTGCGCGAGGAGATCTTCGGACCGGTGGTGGTCGCCCAGCGCTTCGAGGACCTCGATGACATCGCCGCGCTCGCGAACGACACTCCGTATGGGCTCGCCGCGAGCGTCTGGTCGAAGGATGTGAGCACCGTCCATCGACTCGTGCCGAAGATCCATGCCGGCACCGTCTGGGTGAACTGCCACAACTTCATCGATCCCGCGATGCCGTTCGGGGGGTTCAAGCAGTCCGGGTTCGGCCGCGAGATGGGTCGGGCGGTGTTCGAGCTGTACACGGAATTGAAGTCCGTGTGCATCGCGATCTGAGCGTCGCGGCGGGTAAGGGGAGCGTCCAATGACTCGCAGCGGTGCGTGGGCTTTCGGCGCGATGCTCGTCGCGGGAGCCGCTCTTGCGGGCAGCGCCGCGGCGGCTTCGGATGGGCCTCACGCGGCGCGGGCCATCAGCACCGCGAGCGGCAAGCTGCAAGGCGTCGCGCACGACGGCATCGTTGCCTACCTCGGGGTGCCCTATGCGGCGCCTCCAGTTGGCGAGCTGCGCTGGCGGACGCCGCAGCCCCCACCGCACTGGCAGGGAGTGCGCCGCGCCAACCAGTTCGGCGACCAGTGCATGCAGGGGCAGCGGCCCGGAGCGCCCGCATCGCCGATGAGCGAGGATTGCCTGTACCTCAACGTCTGGACGCCGGAACGCCGTGCAGCGAGAAAACTCCCGGTGATGGTCTGGCTGCATGGCGGCGGCTTCTTCGCGGGATCGTCCAGCCAGCCGCTCTATGACGGTGAGAATCTTGCGCGCCGCGGCGTCGTGGTGGTCGCGATCAATTACCGACTGGGACGGCTCGGATTCTTTGCGCACCCGGCGCTCGCTAAGGACAGTCCAGAGGATCCGATCGGCAATTACGGGCTGCTCGACCAGATCGCCGCGCTCAAGTGGGTCAGGCGGAACATCCGCGCGTTCGGCGGCGACCCGGCGAACGTGACGCTCTTCGGACAGTCCGCGGGCGGCGCGGCCGTCAGTGACCTGATGGCCTCGCCCCTCGCGCGGGGAACGTTCGACAGAGCGATCATCGAATCCGGCATCTTCTCCACGCCGTCGACGACCCTGGAGGAGGCCGAGGCTGACGCCGAGGCCGCTGCGAAGTCCTGGGGACTCACCGACCCCGATGCCGCCGCGCTCCGCGCCGTCCCGGCGAGCGAGGTCCTCGGCAGAAGCTCGGGTCCCGCCGCCCGTACAGGTCCCATGATCGACGGCAAGGTCCTGCCCGAGGACGTGGCCGCAGCCTTCGAGGCAGGAGACATCGCGCACGTGCCGCTCATCATCGGCTCCAACAGCTACGAGGCGGGCTTCTTCCGCGGGATGGCGAACGGGCTGTCACGGCGATTTGCATCGCAGTGGCCGCAGATCGAGGCGGCATTCGACGGTTACGGCACGCACCAGACCGCTGCGATCGAAGGTGAGCTGGCGACGGACATGATGATCACCGCGCCGACCTGGAGCACGGCCCGTGCGGCGGCTCGGGCGGGCCTGCCGACCTACCTTTACTACTTCACCTATCTCAGGCCGTCCGAGCAGGGCCGCATGCCCGGGCCTTCGCACATCGACGAGGTCTATGCGGTCTTCGATCACATGAGCCAGGTGGAGAAGCATCCCGACGCCGGCACGCGGCGCATCGTCGACGAGATGGAATCCCGCTGGGTGCGGTTCGCGAAAACCGGCCAGCCCGGCGATGACAGCTCGCCATGGCCCTCTTTGACTGCCGACTCGCTTAAGGTGCTGGAGTTCACGAACGCCGGGCCGGTCGTCCGCGGCGACTCGTTGAGCCGGCGCCTCACTCTCGCGAGCGAGCTCTCCAAGGTGCCGCAGGCGCCTCCCCGGGGGCCCTGAGTGAGCGGCCGCGCTACTTGATCATCGCAGCGCGGTCGGAGGACATCCGCTCGAGCATCCACCCGGGGTATTCCGGCGGCAGCGCGGACACCGCGCCGAGCGCCGCGAGCTCCTCCGCCGTGAGACGGAGGTCCGTGGCGGCGAGGTTGTCGAGCAGCTGATCCCGCGTCTTCGCGCCGATGATCACCGAGGTGACGGCCGGCTGGTGCAGCAGCCACGCGAGGGCGACGCGCGCGACCGAGGCGTCGTGCGCCTCGGCGATCGGGCGCGCCACATCGATGATGCGGAAGGCTCGCTCGCGGTCGATGGGCGGGAAGTCGAAGCTGCTGCGGCGCGCGCCCTGGGGGCTCTGGCCCGCGCGCGAGAATTTACCCGTGAGGAAGCCTCCGGCGAGCGGGCTCCAGGGCAGGATCGCGAGGCGCTGGTCGCTCGCGAGCGGCACGATCTCGCGCTCGAGATCGCGTCCGGCGAGCGAGTAGTAGGCCTGCACGCTCTCGAATCGAGCGAAGCCGCGCCGCTCGCTGATGCCGAGCGCCTTCGCGATCTGCCAGGCCGCATGATTGCTCACTCCGACGTAGCGCACCTTGCCGGCACGCACACAGTCGTTGAGCGCATCGAGCGTCTCCTCGATCGGCGTGAGCGGGTCCGATCCGTGGATCTGGTACAGATCGATGTGATCGAGCTGCAGCCGCTCGAGGCTGGCATCGACCGCGTGCAGGATGTGGTAGCGGGAGAGTCCGAGCTGATTCACGCCCGTGCCCATGCGCCCGAGCACCTTCGTCGCGAGCACGTATTGGTCGCGCGCGAGGCCCAGGTTGCGGAACGCCTGGCCGAGCAGGCTCTCGGAGCGGCCGGCGGAGTAGACATTCGCCGTATCGAAGAAGTTGACCCCGCGGTCGATGGCGTCCTTCACGAGCCCGTCCACCGTCGCCTGGTCCATCTTCCCGATGGCGCTCCACATGCCCGCTCCATCCCCGAAGGTCATGGCGCCGAGACAGATCTCCGAGACCAGAAGGCCAGTGTTGCCGAGCTTCTTCATGCGCATGGCAGGGTTCTCCAACCGAAGAGGCCGCCCGGCCGGCCGCTAGAGCACCGCATAGTAGCGGAATACGGAGTGGTCGGGATTCGTCCGGCGCTCGCCGCCGCCGACGATCACCGTGCGGTTGAGCCAGCCGTGCGGCCCCTCCGGAGCGCGGAAGTAGGGCGTGCAGCGGAAGTAGGCGCTCCGCCCGGAAGCCGGATCGGGGCCGTACACATAGCCGAGATTGCGGATGTAGATGAGCGTGCCGTCGCTCGCCTCGAGCAGGTAGTGGGCATTGAGCTCGACGACACCGTCCGGTCGCACCGCCGCCCAGTCCGCGCCGCTGTAGTCCACGACCTTCCCGTTGAGCCGCGGGCCCTCCACGGCGCCGGTCTTCACGGACGTGTACCCCTGGCTCGCGCCGCCGGAGACCGGCCCGAA
>JASHYG010000314.1 GCA_030043215.1 Gammaproteobacteria bacterium | reverse complement strand
CGTCGTGCTCTCCTTCGCGAGCTTGCCGAACTGGCGCACGTACTCCTCTCCGATACGCAGCTGCATCGCCTCGATGCCGCCGCGGTCGCTCAGAGCCCCGCCGACCTGGCGTAAGCCCTCCGCAGTAGCAGTGGCCACGGCGAGGATCGCCGCGGCCTGACCCTCGGCTTCGTTGACTTGCTGCTGCCGGCTGGCTTCGGAGGCCTTGATGACCCGCTGCTTGTCGCCCTCGGCCTGGTTGATCTTGGCGTCGCGCTCGCCCTCGGACGCGAGCACGACGGCGCGCTTCTCGCGCTCGGCCCGCATCTGCTTCTCCATCGCCGAGAGAACGTCCTTCGGCGGCGTGATGTTCTTGATCTCATAGCGCATCACCTTCACGCCCCAGGCTCCCGAGGCCTTGTCGAGCTCGGCCACGACGTTCGCGTTGATGATGCCGCGCGCTTCGAACGTCCGGTCGAGCTCGATCTTGCCGATCTCGCTGCGCAGCGTCGTCTGCGCGAGCTGAGCGATCGCGAAGCCGTAGTTCGTGATGCCATAGGAGGCGAGGTGCGGATCGAGCACCTGCATGTACAGCACCGCATCGACGCCGACCTGGACGTTATCTCGCGTGATGCACACCTGCTCGGGCACGTCCAGCGCTTGCTCCTTCAAGCTGTGCTTGTAGGCGATGCGCTCGACGAACGGCACCAGGATGTGAAAGCCGGCTTGCAGGGTACGGCTGTACTTGCCGACGCTCTCGATCACATAGGCGCTCTGCTGCGGCACCACGGTCGCGGTGCGCGCGATCGCGATAACCACGATGATGGCGGCGGCGATGAAGACGAAGGACGTGACCATGAGGAGTCCTCGAGTGGAGTGGCTAGACCGCGGGCTGAACCACGAGCGTGAGACCTTGGACGCGCACGATGCGCACGCGAGCACCTGACGGGAGCGGCACCTCACTGTCGTTGAGGACCGTCCAGAAGCTACCGGCGTGCTCGGTCTGGCAGCTCTCCCCGGGCGCGAGCGCCGCGGGCAGCGTCAATATGCCGCCGGCCGGTCCGGAGCGAACCTCCGGCGCCTGGCCGCGCAGCTTGCGGTAGATGCGGCCACGGAAGAGCACCATGGACGCGATTGCCAGCACGGCAAACAGTGCCCACTGCATCCACTGCTCGATCGCCACGGATGCCACGATCAGGCCGACGACAATGGCGGCAGAGCCGACGAAGACCAGATAGAACTGCGCGTCGATGAACGCCAGCTCGGCTCCGAGCAGAATGGCGCCCCCAATCATCCACGTCCACCAGCTCATTGGAGAATCTCCGTGACGGCTCCGGTCGTGAATTGCTCGATCCACTGGCATTATAGACCACGCTCGAGGCGCGTCCGCGGCGCGCCGCTCCCGCTTGACGGCGCACGGGCATACGCGCGACGCTCCCGATCGGACGCAGGGGGCACAGCGCGGCGTGGCATTCGCCGGCCGGCGATCCCAGGCGCGGAAACGGGGGTCGCATGACCAGCAGACGGGAATTCCTTCGGACCGCGGCCGTGTCGGCCGTCCCGGTCGTCGCCGGCGCAACTGGGATCGTTGATGCGGTACGGCCCCGAGCCCGCACGCGAGCCTCGGCGCGCCCCGCCGTGCACGCCGTCCTGATCGATGAGCGCCGCGCAGAGGCTCGCAGCTTCGCCACACCGCTGTCCGGCGAGGGTGTGCCGGTGTACACCACTCCCGATGGAGACATCACACAGATCTGGTTGCGCCGCATCGGTCCCGCATGGCGGCGTCGACCGGTCGCCATCGCGGGGCTCACCGAGCGCCCCGCTCTGTTTTGCCTCGAGCAGCTCGCTCTGTCCTGTGGCCTGCGCGTCGTCTTTCACGGCGAGCACGTCCTGCACCCCGGAGGTCCGATCGAGCATCGGCTCCTGCGTGGCGCGCAAGCTGCCGAGATTTTTGAAGGGGATCTGAGGCACGCCGGGCTGCGGTGGCCGGTGCGTCTCGCCGATGCCGTCGCGGCCTACCGCGAGCAAGCCGGCCGCTTGCGCCCCGGCCCGAGCGATGCCGCCCTCGAGCCCAGCCTCGCGCCCGGGGCGCAGTTGCTGACCTCCTGGATCATCGCGGCCGGCTGACCGCACCGCCGCTCTCGAGGAGTCTGCCCATGCCGACGCCGCCGAACGTAAGTCCCGCCGCCTTCGCGGCCGCTCTGACCGCTTGGCGCCAAGCCGTGGGTCCCGAGTGGGTCTTCACCTCCGCAGAGGATGTCGCGCTCTATCGCGATTTCTACTCGCCCTTCTGGGGTGAGCCCGAGGAGCGCGTCGCCTCCGCCGCCGTGGCGCCCGCGACGCTCGAGCAGGTGCAGGCGGTGGTGCGTGCCGCGAACCAGCACCGCATTCCGCTCTATCCCATTTCCACGGGCCGCAATCTCGCTTACGGCGGCTCCGCGCCCGTGTATTCCGGCAGTGTGGTCCTCGACCTCAAGCGGATGAACCGCGTGATCGAGGTGAGCGAGCGCAACGCCTATGCGCTCGTCGAGCCGGGAGTGAGCTACTTCGATCTGTACGAGCACATCACGAAGGAGGGGCTCGACGTCTGGATCGATACGCCGGACCCGGGCTGGGGCAGCGTCATCGGCAACGCGCTCGACGGCGGCGCGGGCTGGACGGCCTCGCCCTTCCGCGACCACTTCGGCTCTCACTGCGGCTTGGAGGTCGTGCTCGCCAGCGGCGAGGTCGTGCGCACGGGAATGGGCGCGTTGCCGAACTCCAGGACCTGGCAGCAGAACCGCTGGGGCTTCGGTCCCTGGGTGGACGGCTTGTTCCGGCAGTCGAACTTCGGCGTCGTCACCAAGATGGGCATCTATCTCATGCCGCGCCCGGAGGCCATGGTGTCCGGCACGGCGACCACGGACCGCGACGAGAACATCGTCCCGATGCTCGATGCGCTCAACCTGCTCGAGAACCAGCACGTGGTGAACGGCTCGACGCAGATCTACGGAGGGCTCGACCGGCCGGGCACGCATTCCCCGGTGTGGACGTGCACCGTGCCGATCTACGGCCCGGAAAACGTCGTCCGCGCGCAGATGGAGTATGCCAGGCGCAAGTTCACGGCGATCCCGGGCGTGAATTTCCTCGAAGGCGAGCTGGTTCGCACGCCCTTGTCGCCGGAGGCCCTCAAGCGCGCGCACCTGGTCAACTTCGGCATCCCCAATCTTTCCACGTTCGCGATGCTCGGACGCAGCCCCGGCAATCCGGATCCCGCGGGGGGACACATCGGCTTCTCACCCATCGTGCCGCGCACCGGCGAGTCGCTTCTCGAGTTCAAGCGCTTCTATCAAGAGAACCTGCCCAAGGTGAGCGGCGGAGAGAACTTGGGGATCATCGGTCCGGTGTACATGACCTGCTGGGAGCGCACGCTCGTCTGCCTCATCATGTTTCCGATCGGCCGCGACAAGGAGCGCAACGCGAAGATGCGCCGGGCCTTCGAGGCCTGGGTGAGGCTCGCGGCCGAGCGCGGCTGGGCCGAGTACCGCGCGCCCGCGGCGTTCCAGGACCTGGTCTCGGACACCTATTCCTACAACCACAACGCGCTGCGACGGCTGCGCGAGACCATCAAGGACGCGGTGGATCCCAACGGCATCCTCTCCGCGGGCCGCTACGGAGTCTGGCCGAAGCACCTGAGGAAGGTGTGACATGACGCGCTCATGCCCATCCCACACTCGATTCGCGCTGTCAGTCCTGCTGGGAATCGCGCTGAGCTGCGGCGCTCGGGCCGCGAGCCCGAGCGGGCAAGCCCCTGCGGGCTCCGGTCGGGGAGTCTACGAGCACTGGTGCGCGCCCTGCCACGCGCCGGGCCCGGGACACCCGGGCACGCAATCGCTGCAGGTGAAGTACGGCGGGAAGACGCCGGCCGTGCTGCTCGAGCGCACCGATCTCACACCCGAGTCGGTGGCGTTCTTCGTGCGGCACGGCGTGCTGTCGATGCCGCCGTTCCGCAAGACGGAAATCACCGACGCGCAGCTCGCGGCCGTGGCCGCTTACGTCGCGCGAGGCTCCAGAGCGCCGTGAGCGCTTAAGGAGAAAGTCGCAGATGCTCAGGATCTTCGCCGTGCTTGCCCTCGTCGCGGGTCCGCTCGCCGTCGCAGCCGCGGATTCGACTCCCCGGTGCGACCGTGCGTGCCTGAGGTCTGTCCTCGATCAATATCTGCAGGCGGTGATCGAGCACCGCCCGGCTGGCGCGCCTCTGTCGGGCACCTATCGCCAGACGGAGAACGCCGTCAGTGTGCCGCTCGGTCAAGGTGTGTGGCGGAGCGTGACGGGCCTCGGTCTCGTCCAGCGCCGCTATGCCGATCCGGTGAGCGGTGAGGTCGCTTACTTCGGCATCGTTGAGGAGAGCGGCAAGCTCGCGATCGTGACCGTCCGCCTGCGCATCGAGCGCCGGAGGGTGACGGAGGCGGAGTGGTACATCGCGCGCGACGGGGACCCCGGGCTGCCGGGCGCGAGGCCGCCGAATGCCTGGAATCCCCAGAGCCTGATCGCGAACCCGCCGCCGGAGCGAGCACTGCCCGCGAGCGAGCGCCTGCCGCGCGAGACGCTGGTCGCCATCGCGAACAGCTACTACGACGCCATCGTCGCTCACGACGGCAGCGTCGCGCTCGCGCATCCCGGCTGCAACCGGTTCGAGAACGGAACGCGCGTCACGGGACGCCGCGGCGGTCGGGGCGACGACTGCGTCTCCGGCCTCAAGAACTTCAATCTGGCGTACGTCGCGGGCCGCCGCATCCCGCTGGTCGATGAGGATGCCGGCGTCGTGCTCGGCCTCGGAGTGTTCATTCGCCGGCCCGGCTCGAGCGTGCCCCGCAACTGCTTCAGCGAATGGTTCTCGATCGAGGACGGCAAGATCCGCAACATCTGGACCGCCATGTACTATCCGGGTCCGGAGCTTCCGGTTCCGAACTGGCCGCCGTACGATGGCAACTTTCCGCTGCCGGCCGGCACGATTCCTGTGACGGTCGGGACGCACTGACCCCGAGGCGGCACACCGGTTCTACCGCGCGATACGCCGCTCCGAGACCCTCCGCGCGCTAGCCTGATTTGGCGGCGACAGGCTAAGATCGGCGGTCTACGGAGGCGCAACCACTGCGACCGTTAGGGGGCCCCGTGATGACTCGCACACACGCTCTGCGTATCGGCTTGCTCGTGACCGCCGTGATCATGGCCGCCGGCGCCCCGCGTGCAGATGCGGCCGTCTCGGCGGGCTCCGCAGGTCCCGCCGCCAACGTCACCGCCAAGCGCCTGGACAACGCAGCCCGCGAGCCCGGCCAGTGGATGACCTACGGGGGCACCTACTCCGAGCAGCGCTTCAGCAAGCTCAAGCAGATCAACGCGAGCAACGTGAGCCGGCTCGGCCTCAAGTGGTTTGCGGATTACGAGACCAACCAGGACCAGCACGGCTCGCCGCTGTACATCGACGGCGTGATCTACGTCTCGACGGCTCGAGATGTGCTCTATGCTTTCGACGGTAAGACCGGCAAGCAGCTGTGGAAGTACAACCCGATGATCCACGGCGAGCGGATCCGCTACAACGTGGGCCTCGTGAATCGCGGCATTGCGGCCTGGCGCGGCAAGATCTACGTGGGCACGCTCGACTCCCGTCTGGTCGCGGTCGATGCCAAGACAGGCAAGGAAGTCTGGTCGACCGACACGGTTCCCGAGAGTCTCGGCCTCGGCGACATGGGGAACCATTACTCGATCACCATGGCCCCGCGCGCCGCGAAGGGCAAGGTGTTCATCGGCGGCTCCGGAGGCGAGTTCGGCGTGCGCGGCTGGATCGCGGCTTACGACGCCGAGACCGGCAAGGAGGTCTGGCGCTTCTGGACCGTGCCCGGCAATCCGGCGAAGGGGTTCGAGAGCCCAGCGCTCGCGAGGGCTGCGAAGACCTGGAGCGGCGAGTGGTGGAAGGGCGGAGGCGGCGGCACCGTGTGGGATTCGACCGTCTACGATCCGGTGACCGGTCTGCTCTACTTTGGGACCGGCAATGCGACACCGTGGAACCCGCGCGTGCGTGAGCCGCAGACCGACGACGACTTGTATACCGCCTCGATCGTCGCGGTGAATCCCGATACCGGCGCGTATGTGTGGCACTACCAGGAAACCCCGAGCGATGCCTGGGACTACGACGCGGTCAGTCCGATGATGACTGCGGATATCGCGATCGGCGGCAAGAAGCGGCACGTCATCCTGCAGCCCTCGAAGAACGGCTTTTTCTACGTGCTCGACGCCGCGACCGGCAAGCTGATCAGCGCGGATCCGTTCACCGTGGAGAACTGGGCCACCGGCGTGGACATGGAGACCGGCCGTCCGATCGTCGTGCCCGCCGCGCGTTA
>JASHYG010000313.1 GCA_030043215.1 Gammaproteobacteria bacterium | reverse complement strand
CGCTGCCGAGAACGGCCTTGCGCGCGGCGAGGCCGCGGTCGAACAGGCTTTCAGTCATGTGTGCTCCATGTCGTTGAACGCGCCCGTCGAGCGGGCGATGCGCGCGGCCGCCCGTGCGCTCAGTGGCCTCGAGGCCAAAGCTTCTGGGTCGCGAGCCTTGCCCCCTCGACGAGCGACTGCATCTTCGCCCAGCAGATTGCCGGATGCACCGCGCCGAATCCGGCGAACGTGCCGAAGCCACAGTCCGTACCGGCGATGACGCGATCGCGGCCGACGAGCTTGGCGTAGCGGACGATGCGCTGCGACACCAGCTCCGGATGCTCGACGAAATTGCAGCTGGTGTCGAGCACGCCCGGCACGAGCACCTTGTCGTCGGGCAGGGATGTCTCCTCCCAGAGCTCCCATTCGTGCTCGTGGCGGGGATTCGCAGCCTCGATGAGCAGCTGCGCGGGCTTCGCCCGCAGCAGAATGGGCAGCACTTTCTTCAAGGGAATATCCCGCGTGTGGGGGCCTTCGTAGTTCCCCCAGCAGATGTGCAGGCGCACCCGCTCGGCCGGGACGTTGGCGAGCGCATCGTTGAGCGCCTCGATCTGCAGGGCGGCATTGCGGAGGAACTCCTCGTCGTCCACGGCGCGGAAGCGGATGTGGCGGCCCATGCCGAGGTCCGGGCAGTCGATCGAGAGCAGGAGCCCGGACTGCGCGATGGCCTCGTACTCCGGGCGCATCGCTGCGGAGAGCGCGTGGAGATACGCGGCGTGGGACGGATAGTGCTCGTTCGGCTGGAATACGGCGATTGTTCCGGGCGAGACCGCCGTGACGAACCCTTCGGAAGCCCCGGAGTGTCGAGGAGAGGCGCCCGGCGCGGCGCCGCCGCCCGTTGCCCGTTCCGTGCGAGCTGCGGCGATGGCTCCCGCGAGGCGCTCGATGTCCTGCCTGACAGGCGCGAGCGTCTTCACCGTGATCGGCCCCTTGCAAATCGGCCGGACGTACTTCGGCGTCGCGCCCGCGGCCGCGATCTTGTCGCGGTACTCGGGATAGTCGTCGAGATCCTGCGGCGTCGCGCGCGGAACGGTGCCGATCTCGAATCCGTTCAGGCGGTGGCGAATGTAGGTGGCATAGCTGATCTTGCTCATCTCGCCGTCGCTCACCACATCGATACCGACCTCCGCCTGCTTGGCGACGACATCGTTGACCGCGCGGCGGATGACCTCCTCGAAGCGAGCGGGGTCGAGCGCCTCGCCCCGGTCCTGCGCAAACAGGCAGTCGACCACGTCCTGCGGGCGCGGAAGGCTGCCGACGTGCGTGGTGAGAATGTGGTCCGAGGTGCGGGTCATTTGAGTGGCCTCGAAGGCGGCGAGTCACGATTCGCCCGCGGAAGTGTAGAATCTTTCGATGAGCGACGACAGTGTTCTCGTGGCCGGAGCGGGCCCGGTCGGGCTGCTCACTGCGCTTGGACTGGCACGCTCGGGTATCCGGGTCACGGTGCTGGAATCCGAGCCCGCCATCGTCAACTCCCCCCGCGCGATCGTCTATCACTGGTCGGTGCTCGACGGGCTCGAGCGGCTCGGCATTCTGGAGGATGCGAAGCGGATCGGCCTGCCCAAGCAGGACTACATGTACCGGATCTTCCGGACCGGGGAGAGCATCTGCTGGAGCCTCGCGGCGCTCGCCGACCACACGGCGCACCCCTACAACATCCATCTCGGCCAGAACCGGCTCGCCGAGGTCGCGCTCGAGCATCTGCGCAGACTCCCCGGCACGTCCGTCCTGTGGAATACGCGCGTGACGGGACTCGTGCAGGATGCGTCCGGCGTCACCGTGCAGGCGAGCACGCCCGAGGGGCCGCGCGAGCTGAGGGCGGGCTGGGTCGTCGGCGCGGACGGCGCGCGTAGCGCCGTGCGCCAGGCGCTCGGGCTCGAGTTTGCCGGCACCACCTGGCCCGAGCGCTTCGTCGCGACCAACGTCCGCTACGACTTTCAGCGGCTGGGGCTCGCGCTCGCGACCTTGATGATCGACCCGCAGTACGGGGCGATCATCGTGAAGATCGACAACTCGGGCCTGTGGCGGTGCACGTATTGTGAGGACGCGAGCCTCCCGGAGGAGGGGGTGCTCGAGCGCATGCCCGCGTACTTCCGGGCCATCCTCGAGCCGGGGACCGGATACGAGCTGATGCAATACTCCCCGTACCGCATGCACCAGCGCGCCGCGGAGCGCTTCCGCGTCGGACGAGTGGTGCTCGCGGGCGATGCCGCGCACGTCACCAATCCAACCGGCGGGCTGGGCCTCACCTCGGGGATGTTCGATTGCTTCGTGCTGTACGAGGCGCTCGCCGCGACGATCCACGGCGAGATCGGCGATGAGGTCCTCGACCGGTACTCCGACGAGCGGCGCCGCATCTTCTGGGAGCGAGCCTCTCCGCAGGCCTGCGAGAACAAGAGACTCATCTACCACTCGCGCGACCCGGCGCGGCTCGAGGAGGACTTGCAGACGCTGCGGCGCTTCGCGACCGACAAGGACTTCGTGATCGAGCGCTCGATGTTCACGAAGAGGCTCGAGTCGCCCTCGCTTCTGCGACGGAACGGGGCCTAGCCGCGGCTCGCCGCCGCGACGGCCGGCTCAGGGCTCCGGCCGGCGGCCCTCGAAGGCGTTCCGGAGGAGCCTCCGCAGGCCTTCCGCCCGGATCGGCGCCGGATTGTAGTAAGGACTCGCCGCGGCAAGCTCGACGGCGCGCTCGATTCCGTTCTCCTGCATTCCGATGTCCTTGAGCGCGGCCGGTGCGCCGACCGACCGTGCGAGCTCGTACAGCCCCTGCGCGGGGTCCGCCGTGCCGAGCGCCGCCGCGATCCGGCGCATCGCCTCCGGGGCGGCCGCCGCGTTGTAGGCCACGGCGTGCGGCAGAACGATGGAGTGCGTCTCAGCGTGCGGCAGATCGAACGTTCCGCCGAGGACGTGGCAGAGCTTGTGATGCAGGGCCATGCCGACGGCCCCGAGCACCATGCCGCCGAGCCAGGCGCCGTAGAGCGCCTCGGCTCGTCCATCGGCGGCGGCCGGATCCCGGACGACGCGCGGCAGGCTGCCGCTCAGCGCCCGAATGCCTTCCTCGGCCATCAGCGACGCCACGGGATTGGCGGCCTCGCTGTAGAGGCCCTCGACGCAGTGGGCGATGGCGTTGAGGCCGCTCGTGCCCGAGAGGGCCGGGGAGAGGGAGAGCGTGAGCAGGGGGTCGTAGAGGACCGAGCGTGGAAGCACTCGCGCGTCGCGGCCGGTTCGCTTCACCCCAGCCTCCGTGATACCCCAGATCGGCGTCGCTTCCGAGCCAGCATACGTCGTGGGAACGGCGAGAATGGGCAGTCCGAGCTCCAGCGCGACGGCCTTGGCGAGCCCGGTCGTGGAGCCTCCGCCGATGGCCACGCAGCAGTCGGCCGACAGCCGCCGGACCTCGGAGGCGGCCGCGCGGGCCGTCTCGATCGGCACGTGCATCCGAGCCTGAGCGAAGAGGCCCACCGCGTGCCCGCCGAGCAGAGCGGCGGCGCGCTCGCCGAGCGGGCGCTGCTCGGGCGTGCACAGCACGAGCGCGCGCGAGCCGATCCGTGCGAGCTCCTGCGGCAACGCCTCGAGCGCGCCGGCCCGAAAGACCACGCGAGCCGGCAGGGCCTCGTACGTGAACTTGAGCGGGCCCGAGCTTGCGCGCGCGCGGCGGAGCACGGCGCCGATCTCGCCGGTATCGCGGGAATCGCCGGCCTCGCCGTTCCGCGGGAGCCCCCCAGTCTCCTCCGCGCGGCGGGGCGCGCTGACTTCTCCGGCGCGGGCGATCCGGATATGCGCGATCCGGCCGTCCCGCAGCTGGTAGTGGACGAACACCCGCACGCGCACGAACTCGCCCTTCGCGAGCGGGGCGACCGTGAAGTGCGGGGCATCGGCGATCGCCGTGAACTGCGAGGTGATGTCCGCCGCGATGCCCGTATCGTCGGCGACGAGGTGGTGCAGCGTGAGCGACTCGCGGACGGTCGCGAACATCCCGCGGTAGAAATTCACGATGCCGCTCTTTCCCTCGAGGCGCAGATTCCTCAGCTCGCACACCACATCGTCGGTGTAGTAGGCGCTGAAGCGGTCGAAGTCGGCACCGCTGAAGGCCCGGGTGTAGGCCATGAAGGCTTGCCTCTGCTCGGGGCTGCCTCCGAGGCGCGGCGGGGCGTACTCAAGCTCGGTCATGGAAGGCTCGCTGTACCGGAGAACCCCCTCTAGAATACAGCGTCGAGCGCGCGGGGGACCGCCGCGAGCCGGAGATCGAATGACATGAAAGACTTCCAAGACAAGGTGGCGTTCGTGACCGGAGGCGCGAGCGGCATCGGCCTCGGGATCGTCAAGACTCTCGTCGGGGCGGGCGCGAAGGTCGTCATCGCGGACTTGCGGCAGGACCACCTCGATGAGGCGCTCGCTCATTTCGGCGGCCGCGGCTTAAGAGAGCGCGTGCACGGCATCCGGCTCGACGTGACGGACCGCGCCGCCATGGCGAGCGCTGCGGCGGAGACGGAGCGGCGCTTCGGCAAGGTTCACGTGCTGGTCAACAACGCGGGCGTCGGCATCGAGGGGCCGCTGCGCCAGGCGACATACGACGACTGGGATTTCGGCCTCGGCGTGAACCTCGGCGGCGTGGTCAACGGCATCCAAACGTTCGTGCCCCGCATCCGCGCGCACGGGGAGGGCGGCCACATCGTCAATACGGCCTCGCTCGCGGGGCTGGTCTGGATGCCGTCGTTCATGACGGTGTACACGACCAGCAAGGCGGCGGTGATCACCCTGTCCGAGTGCATCCGCGACGACCTGGCGCCGGACGGCATCGGGGTATCGGTCCTGTGCCCCGGCCCGGTCAAGAGCAACATCCATCAATCCGGCCGCAATCGCCCGGAGAAGTTCCGCGGATCGAGCGGCTTCGCCGAGGCGGAGGCGAAGCTCGCCCAGCGCACCGTATCGCCGCTCTGGATGGACCCCGAGGTGGTCGGTGAGAAGGTCCTGCGGGCGATCCGCAACGGCGAACTCTACGTCATCACGCACGGCGAGTGGCGCGACGCCTTCGATCAGCGCATCGCGGCGATTCGCGCGGCGATGCCGAGCGACGTCAATCCCGATCTGATCCAGTCGCTGCGCGCGCACCGCTGACCCGGCCCGTCACCGGGTTCGGGTAGTGGTACGCCGGGATGTACGG
>JASHYG010000312.1 GCA_030043215.1 Gammaproteobacteria bacterium | reverse complement strand
GATGCGGTGGCCGCCGACCTCGCAAGCCTCGGGCTCGGCGAGAAGAAGGTGCAATGGCGCCTGCGCGACTGGGGAATCTCGCGCCAGCGCTACTGGGGCACGCCGATTCCCGTCGTCCACTGCGAGGCCTGCGGCGTGGTGCCCGTTCCGGAGAAGGATCTTCCGGTCGTCCTGCCGGAGGACCTGGTGCCGGATGGAACGGGAAACCCGCTCGCCAAGGACGAGCGCTTCCTCGCCTGCGCCTGTCCCGAATGCGGCAAGCCGGCGCGCCGCGAGACCGACACCATGGACACGTTCGTCGATTCGTCCTGGTACTACATGCGCTATTGCTGTCCGGATGCCGTGTCGATGGTCGATGAGCGCACCGACTACTGGATGCCGATGGACCAGTACATCGGGGGAATCGAGCACGCCGTCCTGCATCTGCTGTATGCGCGGTTCTGGACCAAGGTGATGCGCGATCTTAAGCTCACCCAGTGCGACGAGCCGTTCAAGCGGCTGTTCACCCAGGGCATGCTGCTCGCGCACTGCTACTACCGCGAGGACGCCGCCGGGAAGAAGCGCTGGTTCTATCCGGCCGAAGTCGAGCAGCAATTCGACGAGCGCGGCGTGCCGGTGAGCGCCATCGCCAAGGAGGACGGCAGGCCCGTGCTCTACGGGGGCATCGAGAAGATGTCCAAGAGCAAGAACAACGTCGTGGAGCCGGGCGCCTTCATCGAGCGGTTCGGCGCCGATACCGCGCGCGCGTTCGTGATGTTCGCCGGGCCGCCGGATCAGAGCGCACCCTGGTCGGACGCCAGCGCGGAGGGCGTGCACCGCTTTCTCAGGCGCCTGTGGAGCTTCTGCTACGAGCAGCGCGGGCGGATCGCCGGGGCTCCGCGAGCCGTCCCGGCCGGGCTCGAGACCGGCCTCAGGAAGAGCCGCCTCGAGCTGCACACGGCCCTGCAGCAGGCGCTGTTCGACTATCAGCGCATGCAGTTCAACACCGTCGTCTCGGCAGGCATGAAGATGCTGAACGCGCTCGAGGCGGCGAAGGCTGACCCTGCCGCGGCGGCGCTGCTGCGCGAGGGTGTCGGCATTCTGCTGCAGACGCTGTACCCCATCGCGCCGCATATCACTCACACGCTGTGGGTGGAGCTCGGGTTTCACGAGGAGCGCGGGGATCTGCTGGACGCACCGATGCCGCAGCCGGCGAGCGAGGCTCTGCGCCAGGACGAGCTCGAGCTGGTGGTGCAGGTCAACGGGAAACTGCGTGGGCGGGTGACCGTTGCCGCGAACGCGGGCGAAGGGGCCGTCAAGGCGGCCGCGCTCGCCGACGAGCACGTGCAGAAGTTCGTGGGCGACCGGCCGATCAAGAAGGTGATCGTCGTGCGCGACAAGCTGATCAACTTCGTCGTATGAGCGCCTGGCGCGTTCCGCTCCGGCCCGCAGCTCTGGCCGCGCTCGCGCTGCTCGCGGGCTGCGGGTTTCATCTGGAGGGCCGCGTGCCGCTTCCGAGCGCCTTCCACGTCTCGTACGTGGAGGCGAAGGATCGGCAAACGGACTTCGTGCAGGGCCTGCAGCGGGCTCTCATCCTCGCCGGCGCGCAGGTCACTGATCAGGACACGCACGCGACCGCCGTCGTGCACGTCTTGCAGGATACCGTGACGCCGCGCGTGGTGGCCGTCTCCTCGACCAATCTGCCGCGCGAGTACGAGATCACCTACACGGTGCGGTTTTCGGTCTCCGCGGGCGGCAAGGACTTGCTCGCTCCCCAGGAGGTCTCCGCCACACGCGACTACGCCTTCGACGAGTACGTCGTCCTCGCCAAGGACAACGAGGACGCGATCCTGCGTGCCGCGCTCGCCCACGACCTGGTCGATATCGTGATGCGGCGGCTGTCGAGGCTGTAGATGGAGCGCGCGACGCTCTCCGGAGCCGAGTGTGCGCCACTCACCGCGGCCGGCTGCATCACGCTCGCCGGGATCGATCGCATGGCCCTCGCCGTGCTGCTCTCCAGGTTCGCGCTCGACCTGGCGCTCGTCGCGCCGCAGGAAGACATCCCGGGCTCGTACTGGGGCGATTCCGAGGCGGGGTTGCGCGGCGACCGGCTGTATGCGCGCCTCGCGACGCCCGTCCACTCCGTCCTGCACGAGGCCTGCCACTACATCTGCATGAGCCCCGAGCGGCGGGTCGGGCTCGACCGGGATGCCGGCGGTGACGATCTCGAGGAGTCGGCGGTCTGCTACCTCCAAATCCTGCTCGCGGACGAGCTGCCGCGCGTCGGGCGCGCGAGGCTCTGTGCGGACATGGACGCCTGGGGCTACAGCTTCCGGCTGGGCAGCGCCCGGGCGTGGTTCGACGGGGATGCGGAGGATGCGCGCGACTGGCTGGTGCAGGCCGGCATTCTCGACGCGGACCAGCGGCTCACGTGGGCGCGGCGGTAACGGCCGGGTGCGCCCACCCCGAGGAGCTCATCTCGCAAATCGATCCGTCGCCGCGATCAGCTCGTGCGTGATGCCGCGCTCGAACGCCGAATGCCCGGCGTCGGGCACGATGCGCAGATCCGCCTCGGGCCAGGCGCGATGCAGGTCCCACGCGCTTCGCATGGGGCACACCACGTCGTACCGGCCTTGCACGATCACGCCGGGGATGTCCCGGATGCGCCGCGCATCGGCGAGCAGCTGATCGTCGCGGCGCAGGAAGCCGCCGTTCATGAAGTAGTGGCACTCGATGCGCGCGAATGCCGCGGCGTACGTCTCCTCGTCGAACCGGGCGATGTAGCCGCGATTCGCCTTGAGGTAGCTCGTCGCGCCTTCCCAGATCGACCAGGCCCGCGCGGCGCGGCGCAGCACCTGCGGATCGTCGCCCGTGAGCCGCCGATAGTACGCGCCGATCAGGTCCGAGCGCTCCTCGGACGGTATCGGCTCGACGTACTGCTCCCAGAGGTCCGGGTAGAGCGCCGCCGCCCCGCTGGGGTTCTGATAGAACCAGTCGAGCTCCGAGCGCCTGAGCAGGAAGATGCCGCGCAGGACGAGCTCGGTCACGCGCTGCGGATGGCTCTCGGCGTAAGCGAGGGCGAGGGTCGATCCCCACGACCCGCCGAAAACCAGCCAGCGCTCGATGTCGAGGCGTGCGCGCAGCCGCTCGAGGTCCTCGACCAGGTGCCAGGTCGTGTTGGCGGTGAGGCTCGCGTGCGGACGGCTCTTGCCGCAGCCGCGCTGGTCGTACAGCACGATGCGGTAGCGCCGCGGATCGAAGAAGCACCGCATCTTCGGGTCCGTGCCGCCGCCCGGTCCCCCATGCAGGAAGACGGCGGGCTTACCTTGTCGGTTGCCGCACTCCTCGAAGTAGATGTCGTGGCCGTCCGAGACGCGGAGGAAGTCGCTCGAGTAGGGCTCGATCGGCGGATACAGGCGCCTCAGCGGTCCGCCCCTCGGCGGGCGCCCGCCTCGCCGCTGCGCAGCGTTTCGCGTGACGGCAGACATGACGGTGGCTCGAATCGGCTGGATGGCCCAATATACCGCAGGTAGCATGCGGCACATGCAACCAGACGGCCCCGGCACAGCTTGAAACTCTCTTCCGACTCCCTCGCGCGTCACCTCGAGCGGCAGTTGCTGCCGGTCTATCTCATCTCCGGAGACGAGCCCTTGCTCGCGGGGGAAGCGGCCGACGCCGTGCGCTCACGCGCTCGCGCGCTCGGTTTCACCGAGCGGGAGGTGCATCTGCTCGACCGCAGCGCGGACTGGGATGCGGTTCGCGCCGCGGCGGGCACGCTGTCGCTGTTTGCGACCCGGCGCATCATCGAGCTCAGGCTTCCGAGCGGCAAGCCCGGCGCGACCGGCGGTCGCGCGCTCGAGGGCATCATCCAGTCGATTGGCGAGGATACGCTGCTGCTGATCGTCACCGGACGGCTGGACCGCGACGCACAGGGCGCCGACTGGGTGCGGGCGGCCGAGGCCCGGGGCGCCTGGCTCGCGGTATGGCCGATCTCAGCCGAGCGGATGGTCCCCTGGCTCGAGGCGCGCTGCCGCAAGCTCGATCTCGCGGCGGACACCGAGGCGCTCGAGCTGCTGGCCGATCGCACGCAGGGCAATCTGCTCGCCGCGCAGCAGGAGCTCGAGAAGCTGAGGCTGCTCTCGCCGCGCGAGCGGGTCACCGTCGAGCGGGTGCTCGCGGGCGCCGCGGACAGCGCGCGATTCGGCATCGGCGAGCTCACGGAGGCGCTCGTCGCCGGCCAGCTCGGCCGGGCGCTGCGAGTTCTCGACGGCCTCAAGTCCGAGAGCATCGAGCTGCCGCTCGTCCTGTGGGCCGCCATCAAGGCGATGCGCGACGTATGGGCTTGCCACACCGGGTCGGGCGATGCGCCGCGGGGTCCCCCGGGTCGGCCCGCGGTGTCGACCGACGAAGTGCGCCGGCGCGCCGCACAGTTGTCGTTCCGGCGGCTCGCCCAGCGCGCCGTCCGCGCCGATGCCATGGCGAAAGGGCGGCTCGCGGGCGATGCGTGGGATGAGCTGTCCCTGCTCGCCTGCGATCTCTGCGGCCGCGCGGCGCTCCCCTTCGCCGCCTCCGGCATTCAATAGGGCCTGCCGATGGAACCGATCGGCCTGTTCGGCGGCGCCTTCGATCCGATCCACTACGGCCACCTGCGCACGGCGTTCGAGCTGCGGCAGGCGCTCGGCCTCGCCGAGGTGCGATTCCTCCCCACCGGCAATCCACCGCACCGCGCCGAGCTCTCCGCGAGCGCCGAGGTACGGCTCGCCATGGTCAAGGCCGCCGTCGCCGGCCAGGAGAGCTTCGTGGTGGACGACCGGGAGGTGCGGCGGTCCGGCGTCTCCTACTCCATCGACACGCTGACGGAGCTGCGCGGCGAGTATCCCGACCGCTCCCTGTGCCTGCTGCTCGGCATGGACGCGTTCCTCGGCCTGCCGAACTGGCATCGCTGGCGCGAGCTGTTCGGGCTTGCGCACGTCGTGGTCGCTCACCGGCCGGGATGGAAGGCACCGACCCGCGGACCGCTCGGCGAGGTGATGGTCGACCGCGGCACCGGCAGCATTCGCGACCTGCGGGACGAGCGGGCCGGCCGCATCTACGTGCATGCCGGAACGCAGCTCGAGATCTCCTCGACGGAGCTGCGCCAACTGCTCGAGGCCCGACGCGATCCGCTCTACCTGGTCCCCGACGCCGTCCGCAAGATCATCTACGAGACCGGATGCTATGCTCGATCCCACAGTTAGGCCGCGCCCCTCGAAGGAGACGATTCGATCAACATGACCCCTCCCACCCGCCGCCGAGCGCGACCGCCGGAGCCTTCCGTGCGGAGCCTGGTGGAAGCGGCCCTCGACGACATGAAGGCGACCCACGTGAGGGTGCTCGATCTCAGGGGCCTCGCCGATTTCGCGGATACCATGATCGTGGCCTCGGGCAACTCGGATCGTCACGTGCGCTCCATCGCGGAGCGCGTCATCGAGCGGGTGAAGGCGGCGGGAGTGCGGCCGCTCGGCGTCGAGGGCCAGCGGGAGGGCGAATGGGTCCTGGTCGATCTCAACGATACCGTCCTGCACGTCATGCTGCCGCGTGTCCGGGAGCTCTACGGGCTCGAGCATCTGTGGGAAGCTCCGGAGGGACACGCGGGCGCGCACTCCTCGCCGCGCGCGAGGGGACGCTGAGGGGATGCGGCTACGAGTGATCGCCGTCGGCACGCGCATGCCTGCGTGGGTCGACGAGGTCTTCACCGGCTATGCACGGCGCGTCACCGGGACTCTCAAGTTGCAGCTTCGCGAGGTGCCGGCAGGCCCTCGCAGCGGGGCGCGGGGCGGGACGGCCGCGTCCGCAACCCGCGCGATGGGGGTCGAGCGCGACCGGTTGCTCGCGGAGCTCGCCAAGGGCGAGCTCGTCGTCGCTCTCGACGAGCACGGACACGAATTCGCCACCCGGGAGCTCGCGAACTGGCTCGCCGCACGCATGCACGAAGGGCGGGACGTCGCGTTCCTCGTCGGCGGCCCCGACGGGCTCGACTCCCGCGTGCTCGAGCGCAGCGACTTCCGCTGGTCGCTCTCGCGGCTGACGCTGCCGCACGCGCTCGTGCGCGTGGTGCTCGCCGAGCAGCTCTACCGCGCGCATGCCTTGCTCTCGGGACATCCGTATCATCGCGAGTGATGAGCGCCTTCGCCTCCGCTGTTCCGCCCCTGCTGTGCCTCGCGTCGGCTTCCCCGCGCCGGCGCGAGCTGCTCGCCCAGATCGGCGTCGCGCACAAGGTGGTGCCGGCGGACATCGACGAGACGCGCCGGCAGGGGGAGCCGCCGCGAGACTACGTGCTCCGCATCGCGCGCGACAAGGCGCAGGCCATCCGGTCTCGGAATCCGCGGCGGCCCGTCCTTGCAGCCGACACCGCGGTGGTGCTCGGCGACACGATTTACGGTAAGCCGCGCGACCGCGCGCATGCGCTCGAGATGCTGGCCGCGCTCGGCGGGCGCGCCCACCGGGTGCTCACTGCCGTGGCGCTCGCCACGTCGGAAGGCCTCGCGACCGCGTTGAGCGAGAGTACCGTGCGGCTGCGGGCGATGAGCGAGGAGGAGCGCGCGGCGTACTGGGATACGGGGGAGCCGCGCGACAAGGCGGGAGCCTATGCGGTCCAGGGACTCGGCGCCGTCTTCGTGGAGTCGCTCGAGGGCAGCTTCTCGGGCGTGATGGGCCTGCCGCTCTTCGAGACGGCGCAGCTGCTCCGGGCGGCGGGCGTGCGGTGCTGGATCGATCGGGATCGCGGCACATGAGCGGCGACGACTCGAGCCCCGGCGCCGAGATCTTCGTGAACGTGGGGCCGCGCGAGACCCGCGCCGCGCTGCTCGAGAACGGCGCTCTGCAGGAGCTGCAGCTCGAGCGCACGAGCCGCCGCGGGCTCGTCGGCAATCTCTACAAGGGACGCGTCTCGCGCGTGTTGCCGGGGATGCAAGCCGCGTTCGTCGACATCGGCCTCGAGCGCACGGCATTTCTCCATGTCGCGGACATTGCCCTCGCGCGTCCCGACGACACGATCGTCGCCCTGCCCGCGGTGGATGACATCCGCCGGGTGGTGAGCGAGGGAGATGAGATCCT
>JASHYG010000311.1 GCA_030043215.1 Gammaproteobacteria bacterium | reverse complement strand
GTGCATCTGGGGCAGGGAGATCTCGACACCGCTGATATCGCGGCGCTGCGCAAGGCCGGCGTCCGGATCGGAGTGAGCACTCACGATCACGCCGAGCTCGACCGCGCGCTCGCGCTCGATCCGGATTACGTCGCCCTCGGACCGGTCTATCCGACCCTGCTCAAGGTCATGCCCTGGGCCCCTCAGGGACTCGACCGGCTCACGGAATGGAAGAGGAGAGTCGGGCGCATTCCGCTGGTGGCCATCGGAGGCCTCACCGCCGAGCGCCTGCACGGCGTGTTCGAAGCCGGCGCGGATATCGCCGCGGTCGTGACGGACATCGTTCGCAGTCCCGACCCCGAAGCGCGCACGAGGGAGTGGCTCGCGGCGGCGGCAAGGCCATGAGTGACCGTTACTCGCGCCAGATCGTGCTTCCCGAGGTCGGAACCGAGGGGCAGGCGAGGCTCGGCGCGGCCTCCGCTCTGGTGATCGGCGCGGGTGGGCTCGGCTGCCCGGTGCTGCAGTACCTGTGCGCGGCGGGCGTCGGCCGGCTGGTGATCGTCGACCACGACCGCGTCGAGGAATCGAACCTGCACCGCCAGCCGCTCTATCGCATGAGCGATCTCGGGCTCGAGAAGGCGTACGCCGCCCAGGCGGCGCTGCGGCAGCTGAATCCACGATTACGGATCGATGCGATCGCCGAGCGGCTGACCCCCGCCAACGCCGCGCGCTTGATCGCAGAAGCCGATCTCGCGATCGACGCGGCGGATAGTTTTGCGGCGACCTACGTGCTGAGCGATGAGTGCCGGCGCGCGGGAAAGCCGCTCGTCAGCGCCTCCGCGCTCGGGCTCGCGGGCTATGTGGGTGCGTTTTGTGGTGGAGCGCCGAGCTATCGGGCCGTGTTTCCCGAGATGCCGCGGCAGGCCGGGTCGTGCTCCGAGGCGGGCGTGCTCGGCACCGCGGTCGGAGTGGTCGGCGCCTTGCAGGCCCACATGGCGCTCACCCTGCTGCTCCGTCTCGAGCCCTCGGTGCTCGGCCGGATGGTCACGATCGACTTCCGCACGCTGCGCATCGGGGGCTTCTCCTTCGCGGGCGCGCCGGAGCCCGCTGGCCCGTCCCTTCCGTTCATCTCGGCGAGCGAAGTCTCGCGCGCGGACATCGTCATCGATTTGCGGAGCCTCGAGGAGGCGCCGATCTCGCCGATTGCCGCGGCGCTGCGCCTCGCAGTGGACCAGGTCGAGAGGGGCGAAGCGCGGTTCCCGCCCGAGCCGCGCGTCGTGCTGTGCTGCCGGACCGGCGTGCGCGCCTGGCGTGCGGCTCGAGCCCTGCAGCGGCAGGGGCACGCCAACGTCGCGCTCGTCGCGCTCGGCGCATGAGGCGGCCTGCCGTCCTCGTCATCGCGGGATCGGACTCGAGCGGCGGGGCGGGACTCGCTCGCGATCTACGGACCCTCGCGGACTTCGGCGCCGACGCGCTCTGTGCCATCACCGCCGTGACCGCGCAGTCCAATCGGCGAGTGCTGGCCGTCCATCACGTTCCACCGGCGGTCATCCGGGCACAGATCGAGGCCGCTCTCGCGACGCAGGAGCCGGGCGCCGTCAAGCTCGGCATGCTGGGGAGCCGCGCGACGGTGGAGGCCGTTGCCGACGGACTGAGGAAGCACGAGGCCGTGCCGTGGGTTCTCGATCCGGTGATGGCCGCCTCCTCCGGGGGCATTCTCCTCGATGCAGAAGGCCGAGCGGCCATGCGGGAGAGGCTCCTGCCGCGCGCGGCGCTGGTGACGCCCAACATTCCGGAAGCGGCCGCGTTGCTCGAGGAGGGCCCCGCCGAGGCCACGCTGGCGCAGGCGCGGCGGATCCTGGCGCTCGGACCGCGCGCGGTCTTGCTGAAGGGGGGGCACGCCCGCGGTGAGGAGGCGGTCGACTGGCTCATCTCGCGGGATCGCCCTCCTGAGCGGATCGCCTCGCCGCGTATCCAGGCTGAGCAGCGCGGGACCGGCTGCGCGCTCGCTTCCGCGATCGCGGCACAGCTCGCATCGGGTCAGCCCCTCGACGAGGCGTGTCGGCGAGCAAAGACGTACGTCGTGGAGTTGCTGCACGCCGCCGCGCGCGGCCGTTGATTTCGCATCGAGGCGGGCCGAGTATGGAGCTCGCCTGCAACCGGATTGCGGGCCACACGAGGGGAGAGCGCTCATGGCTGTAGTGTTTCCGGACATTCCGCTCTATCGGGGCTGGGGCGCTCCGTATCGCGTCGAATCGGACATTCGCGATCTGGAAGTCATCCAGGGCGAGATACCCGCCGACCTCAACGGAACGCTCTACCGGTGCGGGCCGGATCGCCAGTACCCGCCGATGCTCGGGGACGATATCTTCATCGACGGCGAGGGCATGGCGCACATGTTCCGGTTCGACCACGGACATGTCGATTACCGCAGCCGCTGGGTGCGCAACGAGCGGTTTGTGCTCCAGGAGAAGGCGCGCCGGTCGCTCTTCGGCCGCTATCGCAACCGCTACACCAACGATGCGAGCGTCGCGGGCAAGAGCATGGGGACGGCCAATACCAACGCCGTCTGGCACGGGAAGAGGCTCTTGATTCTCAAGGAGGACTCCTTGCCCGTCGAGGTGGACCCCGACACGCTCGACACCCGGGGCACGTGGGATTTCGCGGGCGCCGTGCGAGCGGTGAGCCTCACGGCGCATCCGAAGCTCGATCTGCACCGCAACGAGCTGCTCATGTTCTCCTATCAGGCGCGCGGGGACTGCACGCGCGACTTCGCGTTCTACATCGCCGACGCCGCGGGCAAGATCGTGCACGAAGCCTGGTTCGACATGCCCTATCCCGGCATGGTGCACGACTTCGCCGTGACGGACACTCACGTCGTCGCGCCGTTCTTCCCGCTCATCACGGATATGGATGTGATCAAGCGGGGCGGCCCGTTCTATCAGTGGCATCCCGGCGAGCGGAGCCACTTCGCGATTCTCCCGCGGCGCGGTCCCGTGAGCGAGATCCGCTGGTTTCGCGGGCCGGCCGTCAGCGCGGGCCACATGATGAACGCCCACAACGAGGGCTCGAAGGTTCATCTCGATCTGTGCCTGTACCAGGGCAACTGCTTCGAGTTCTTCCCGAGCCGCGACGGCTCGCCCTTCAAGCCCGCGCCACCACTCCTCACGCGGCTCACGTTCGACCTCG
Organism: Gammaproteobacteria bacterium; assembly: GCA_030043215.1. GTDB lineage: Bacteria > Pseudomonadota > Gammaproteobacteria > Steroidobacterales > Steroidobacteraceae > JASHUC01. Next base: position 772 of record JASHYG010000311.1, on the reverse strand, counting down.
CGGGCAAGCACGACGGGTATGAGGCAACGCTGCTCTCGCCGAATGCCTGCGAGATGCCGAAGTGCGACGATCGATACGTTGGCAAGCCGTACCGCTACGGATACGGCATTTGCCGCTCTCCCGCGGCGAAGGCGGGCGAGATCGGCTTCGGCGCCATCGGCTGCTTCGATCATCAGCGCGGTGAGCTCGCGACCTGGACGCCCGGCGAGAACAGCGGGGTGCACGAGCCGAACTTCGTCGTGCGGCCGGGAGCGCCGGAGGGCGCGGGCTATCTGCTCGTCATCGTCAACCGCTTCGCGGAGAATCGCAGCGATCTCGCGGTGCTCGACGCGCGGCGTATCGCGGACGGGCCGGTCGCGCTCCTGAGGCTTCCGGTGCGCGTGCGCTCGACGTTCCACGGCATGTGGGTCCCCGAGCAGGCGCTGGCGACAGGGACGTACGTCACCTAACGCCGGCCGGGGCGGCTCGCCGCCCGCGGCGCGGCACGGCCCAGCGCGGCACGGCCCAGCGTGGCCCGACCGGTATTCGTCAGGCGCTTTTGATAGCATTCCTGCCGCGAGTGCTGCGGCATTCCAGTGTCCGCGCGGAGAGGTGGCAGAGCGGTTGATTGCACCGGTCTTGAAAACCGGCAAGCCCTCACGGGCTTCGGGGGTTCGAATCCCTCCCTCTCCGCCACTAAAATACGCGCTTTCCCGCAATAGTCACCGAGCCGGGGAGTTCGCGCCGGCCTCAGAACTCGATGAGCGTGAACTGCGTGCCCGCGGTCCCTTCC
>JASHYG010000310.1 GCA_030043215.1 Gammaproteobacteria bacterium | reverse complement strand
TCGCCCATGTCTCCAATGCCCTCGGCACCATTCTGCCCGTCGGCGAGATCGTCGCCGCGGCGCACGCTCGAGGCATACCGGTACTCATCGACGGTGCCCAGGCGGTGTCGCACCGGACCGTCGATGTGCGCGCGCTCGACTGCGACTTCTACGCCTTCTCGGGCCACAAGCTGTACGGGCCCACGGGCATCGGGGTGCTCTACGGGCGCGAGGCGCTGCTCGCCGAGATGCCCCCGTGGCAAGGCGGGGGCGACATGATCCTCACCGTCTCGTTCGAGCACACGACCTACAACGAGCTGCCGTGGAAGTTCGAGGCGGGCACCCCCAACATGTCGGGCGCGGTCGGGCTCGCCGCCGCGATCGACTTCGTCGAGGGACTCGGACTCGACGCCATCGCCACGCACGAGCAGCGGCTGCTCGAGGAGGCGACGGCGGAGCTCGAGCGCATCCCGGGGCTCACGATCATCGGCACGGCCGCCCACAAGGCATCCGTCATCTCGTTCACGCTCGAGGGCATCCATCCGCACGACCTCGGCACCATTCTCGACAGCGAGGGCGTCGCGGTGCGCACCGGGCATCACTGCGCCATGCCGGTCATGAGCTTCTTCGGCGTGCCGGCGACCGCCCGCGCCTCGTTCGCCTGCTACAACACGCGCGAGGACGTGCGGCGGCTCTCGGCGGCCCTGCACCAAGCTCGCGAGGTATTTCGCTGATGGAGCTGAAAGACCTCTACCGGGACGTGATTCTCGACCACAACCGGCGCCCGCGGAATTTCGGGCGCCTGGAGCAGGCGGACGCGCGCGCCGAGGGTCACAATCCCCTGTGCGGCGACCGGCTGACGCTCGAGGTGCGCCTCGCCGGCGATCGGATCGAGGACATCCGCTTCGAGGGCAAGGGCTGCGCCATCTCGACGGCCTCGGCCTCCCTCATGAGCGAGGCCGTCAAAGGCCAGGACCTCGCGACCGTCCGCCGGCTGTTCGAGAGGGTACACGCCCTGCTCACGGAGCAGGACGCGCCGGCCGCACCCGAGCTCGGCAAGCTCGCGGCCCTCTCCGGAGTGCGCGAGTTCCCGGCGCGGGTGAAGTGCGCGAGCTTGTGCTGGCACACGCTCACCGCGGCGCTCGAGCAAGGCGCCGGTACCGTGACGACCGAGCTCGCGGACGAGGCTCCCTTGGGACTCGCGCTCAAGCAGGCCGGAGAGCCCTGATGCGCAGCGACACGAACGAGCCCGTCGTAATCTATCGCGACGTGCGGGCCGTGATGGTGCCGGCCGGGACGGAGACGACTCTCAAGGCCGGCCAGGCCGGCTACATCACCCAGGCGCTCGGCGGCAGCTTCACCCTCTACGTCGATGGGAATCTGTTCCGCATCGCGGGCGAGGACGCCGATGCGCTCGGCAAGGAAGTGGTGAAGCCGCTCGAGCTGCCGCCCCACGCGACGGACGACGACGTGCTCAAGGCCGTGTGGGATCAGCTCAAGACCTGCTACGACCCCGAGATCCCGATCAACGTGGTCGATCTCGGACTGGTGTACGAGTGCGAGGTACGGCCCGGCGAGGATGGCGCGCGGACGGTCGAGGTGAAGATGACTCTCACCGCACCGGGCTGCGGCATGGGGGACATCCTGCTCGACGACGCGAAGGACAAGCTCGAGCGGATTCCGACGGTGCGCGAGGTGAAGGTCGAGCTGGTCTTCGATCCTCCCTGGAACCCATCGATGATGTCCGAGGCCGCGCGGCTGCAGACGGGAATGTTCTAAGGGTCGAGCGGCTCACCGACGATCTCCTCCGAGGATGCCTGATGACGGCACAATGGCTCGATGTAGGCAGTGTGGACGAAGTCGCGGCGACCCAGCCGTTCTCCGCGGAGATCGACGGCGTGCCGATCGTGATCGTGCGCTGCGACGAGGGGTACTACGCGGTCGAGGACCGCTGCACGCACGACGGCGAGGCGCTCGCCGGCGCGGAAGTCGAGACGGATGCCTGCCAGATCATCTGCCCGCGGCACGGGGCGCGGTTCTGCCTCAAGACCGGACGGGCGCTGACCCCGCCCGCGTACGAGCCGGTGCGCACGTTCAACGTGCGTGTGGAGAGCGGACGCGTGCTCGTCGAGCTTCCCGGGTAGCCACGGCGGTCTCCCCGGGTAGGCACGGGTCCCCTCACAGCGTCAACAGGCTCGCATTCCCCCCGAGGGCGGCCGTATTGATCGTGACCGTCTGCTCGCTCGCGAACCGCGGAAGATAGTGCGGCCCACCGGCCTTCGGGCCCGTTCCGGAGAGCCCGCAGCCGCCGAACGGCTGGACGCCCACCGCGGCGCCGATCATGTTGCGGTTCACGTAGACGTTTCCGACGCGCGCCCGCGCAGCAATGCGCTCCGCGACGCCGTCGATCCGCGTGTGAATCGCGAGCGTGAGGCCGTACCCCTTCGAGTTGATCGCGTCGACCAGGCGATCGAGGTCGCGGGCTCGGTAGCGCACGACATGGACGATCGGACCGAAGACCTCGCGCTGCAGGACATCGAGGCTCTCGATCTCCGCGGCGAGGGGCGCAAAGAATAGGCCGGCGCGCGCGCGGGCCGCATCGAGCGGAGCGCGATGGTGCCAGCGAGCGTGCGCCAGGAGCTGCGCGGCGTGCGCCTCGAGCGCGGCCAGTGCGTCGCGGTCGATGACCGGCCCGAGGTCCGTTGCGAGCAACGCCGGATCGCCCACGGTGAGCTCATCCATGCAGCCGGCGAGCAGGTCGAGCACGCGCGGCGCGATCTCCTCCTGCAGGAGCAGCACGCGCAGCGCCGAGCAGCGCTGGCCCGCGCTGTTGAATCCGGAGGCGACGGCGTCGAGCACGACTTGCTCGGGAAGCGCCGAGCTGTCGACGATCATGGCGTTGATGCCGCCGGTCTCGGCGATCAATGCCGCAATCGGCCCGGGGCGCTCGGCCAGGCTCCGCTCGATCAGGCGGGCAGTCTCGCCCGACCCGGTGAACGCCACGCCGGCGACGCGTGAATCCCGCGTGAGCGCTGCACCCACGGTGGGGCCGTCTCCCGGCAGAAAGTGCAGCACGTCGGCCGGCACTCCGGCAGCGTGCAGGATCTCGACGGCGAGCGCCGCCGTGAGCGGCGTCTGCTCGGCGGGCTTGGCAAGCACGGCATTGCCCGCCGCGAGCGCGGCGCTCACCTGACCCGTGAAGATGGAGAGCGGGAAGTTCCACGGGCTCACGCACACGAAGATTCCTCGGCCGCGGAGCCGCAGGGTGTTCCGCTCCCCCGTCGGGCCCGGAAGCACCGTTGCGTCCCCGAACTGCACACGCGCCTGCCCGGCGTAGTAGCGCAGGAAATCGACGGCTTCGCGAACCTCGGAGATGCTATCCGGAAGGGTCTTGCCTGCTTCGAGCGCGCAGCGCGCGATGAGCTCCGCGCGACGCTCCTCGAAGAGGTCCGCGGCCCGCTCGAGCAGCGCGGCACGCTCCGCGGCCGGCCGGTCATCCCACGCGCCTTGCGCCGCGGCCGCGGCGGCGAAGGCGCCGCTGACATCCGCGGGGGAAGCCTCGATCGCCGTGCCGACCGCACTCACCTGGTGCGCTGGGTTGTAGAGTGTGACGGGAACGCCGTCCCCTCGCCTGCCGCCGACGATGGGAGCCGCGCGCCAGGGCTCCCGCGCTGCAGCCTCGCAGGCTCGCCTCAGTCGCTCGAGCTCCGCGCCAGCCGCGAGATTGATCCCCCGAGAATTGCGCCGCTGCGGAGCGAACAGCTTTTCGGGATCCGGGATCCGCGGATGCGCGGCGGGCCGCACCTGATCGACCTCCTGCACGGGATCACTCACCACCTCGGCCGCGGGCAGCCGCGCATCGACGAGGCGGTTGACGAACGAGGTGTTCGCGCCGTTCTCGAGCAGCCGCCGCACGAGGTAGGGAAGCAGATCCTGGTGCGGGCCGACGGGCGCGTAGACCCGACAGGCGAAGCCGCCGGCGCCGATCACCTGCTCGTAAAGCTCCTCGCCCATGCCGTGCAAGCGCTGGAATTCGAAGGCGCCCGCATCGCCGCCCATCAGCTCGATGACGTATGCGACCGTCTGCGCGTTGTGGGTGGCGAACTGCGGAAAGAGCACATCGGCCGAGCGGGCGAGCAGGCGCGCACAGGCGAGGTACGACACGTCGGTGTTGGGCTTGCGCGTAAACACCGGGTACCCGGAGAGCCCGCGCTCCTGCGCGCGCTTCACCTCGCTGTCCCAGTACGCGCCCTTCACGAGCCGCACGGTCACGCGTCGGCGCAACGCTCGAGCCCGCGAGGCGAGCCATTCGAGCACCGCGTAGGAGCGCTTCTGGTAGGCCTGCACGGCGAGCCCAAACCCGTCGTACCCGGCCGTGCACTCGCTCCGCAGGGCCGCGTCGATCAGCTCGAGCGAGAGCTCCAGCCGATCGGCCTCCTCCGCATCGACCGTGAGACCAATGCCCGCATCGCGCGCTCGGCTCACCAGATCGAGGAGATTCGGGGTGAGCTCCGCGAGGACACGCTCGCGCTGAGCCGGCTCGTAGCGCGGATGCAGCGCCGAGAGCTTCACCGAGATTCCCGGGCGTGCGCTCGCATCCGCTCCGCGTTGCCGGTCCCCGACGTCCTGGGCGTGGGAGCCCCGCGTCGCGGCCCGGGCCACGCCGGCCGCGTGAGCGCCAATCGCCGCAATGGCGTCCCGATAGCGCTGCAGGTAACGGTCGGCGTCGGCACGCGTAATGGCCGCCTCGCCGAGCATGTCGAAGGAATGGCGGTAGGCACTCTCCCGCGAGCCGGCGGCGCGCGCGAGCGCGTCCTCGATGGTGCGGCCCATCACGAACTGATGGCCGAGGACCCGCATCGCCTGCCGCAGCGCCGACCGCGCGACCGGCTCGCCGAGGCGGCTCGCGAGACGGGCGAACCACGCGCGAGCCGGTCCGACCTCCGAGCGGTCGATTTCCACGAGCCGCCCCGTCAGCATCAATCCCCACGTGGAGGCATTGACGAGCAGCGATTCGCCGCCGAGATGCTCCTCCCAGTCGCCCGCGCCCACCTTGTCGGCGATGAGCCGGTCGGCCGTCTCCGCGTCGGGGATGCGAAGCAGCGCCTCGGCGAGGCACATGAGGATCACTCCCTCGCGCGAGGCGAGGTGGTACTCGCGCAGCAGCGCGTCGAGCCCGCCGCCGCTCGGCCGGGCGGCGCGCGCGGCCTCGACCAGGCGCAGCGCCCGCTCGTGCACGGCCGCACGCTGCGGCGGATCGAGCCGCGCGAGATCGGCGAGCCGGCGGACGATCGGCTCCTCCGCGCTCAGATAGTCCGCATCGATCGCCGCGCCGATCGGCAGTTCGAGCGGGCCCTCAGCGACGAACGCGGGACGGCGCGCACCCGTGTGCGGCATCAGTGCCCAGCGCTAGCGGCATCAGTGCCCGGCGCCGGCGGCTCGGGTTGACTCGAGCGAGCCCGCCCCCCGTGCGCGCGCGCCGCCAAGCGCCACCTCGAGCGAGAACGGGGTGAAGTTCGTGTCGGTGTCGTAGTAGTCCTCCTGCTCCGCGCGCTTCAAGAAACCGACGAGCTTGTACGTGAGCGGCGTCGCGACGATCTCCCAGCTGGTCTTCAATACATACTGTGTCGCCATGACGGTGAAAAGCTCAATTGGCGTCATGATGCCCGCGAAGGCGAGCGTGTAGAACAGGCCCGAGTCCACGAGCTCGCCGCACGCCGTGGAGCCGATCGTGCGTGTCCACAGCCACCGGCCCCGCGTCCACAGCTTCATCTTCGCGAGCACGAAGCTGTTCACGAAGGACCCGCACCAAAAGGCGATCATCGACGCCGCGGCGACGCGCGGGGTGTTGCCGAAGATGGCCTCGACCGCGGGCTGCTTGTCCTTCCAGAAGTCGGCGGGCGGCAGATAGACGATCACGGCGGCCATGACGGACGCGAACACCAGGGCGCCGAATCCCGCCCACACGGCGCGGCGGTCCCTCGCATATCCGTAGACTTCCGTCAGCACGTCTCCGAAGAAGTACGAGATGGGGAAGAACAGGACGCCCGCCATGAAGGTGACGGAGCCGATCCCGGCCACGTGGATCGTCGAGACCTTCGCAGGCCCGATGAGGTTCGCGCAGAGCAGCACGCAGACGTACGCGCCAAGGATCAGATCGTAGTACTTGTAGCTTTTCATGGTCGCCTATACCCGTCCCCTGATGCGCCAGCGGTCGACATGCATGCGAAGAGTATAATCGACGCACGGCCGCGAGGATTGTGCCATCGTGAATTCATCCTTCCTGGCAGGGCTGACGGATCGCCTCGAGGAGCTGCGCGCGCAGGGGCTCTACAAGGACGAGCGCATTCTCACGAGCCCGCAGGCGGGCGTCGTGCGCACCGCGTCGCGCGATGTGATCAATCTCTGTGCCAACAACTATCTCGGGCTCGCCAACCACCCCGCGATGCGCGAGGCGGCGCATCGGGCCCTCGACCGCGTCGGCTACGGCATGGCTTCCGTGCGATTCATCTGTGGCACACACAGCGTGCACAAGCAGCTCGAGGAGCGGCTCAGCCGCTTCCTCGGCACCGAGGACGCCCTGCTCTACTCCTCCTGCTTCGATGCGAACGGCGGCCTGTTCGAAGCCCTGCTCGATGAGCGGGACGCCGTCATCTCCGATGCGCTCAATCACGCGAGCATCATCGACGGCATCCGCCTGTGCAAGGCGCAACGCCTGCGCTACGCAAACGGCGACATGTCGGAGCTCGAGAGCTGCCTCGAGCAGGCGGCCGGGGCGCGCACGCGCCTCATCGCGACGGATGGGGTGTTCTCGATGGACGGCAGCATCGCGAAGCTGCGGGCGATTTGCGACCTCGCGGACCGCTACGACGCGCTCGTCATGGTAGACGATTCCCATGCCGCCGGATTCATGGGCGCTCACGGCCGCGGCACGCCCGAGCACTGCGGCGTCGCCGGTCGGGTGGACATCCTCACCGGCACGCTCGGCAAAGCGCTCGGCGGAGCGAGCGGCGGCTACACCGCGGCGCGCCGGCCCATCGTCGAGTGGCTGCGGCAGCGCTCGCGGCCGTACCTCTTCTCCAATAGCATTCCTCCGGTCGTCGCCGCGGTGAGCTTGCGCGTCCTCGACCTGATCGACAGTGAGCCGCAGCTGCGCGAGCGGCTCGCGTCCAATACCGCGCGATTCCGCGGCGGCCTCGAGCGGGCCGGCTTTCAGCTCCGTCCCGGCGAGCATCCGATCATCCCGGTGATGCTCGGGGAGGCGTCCCTCGCCACACGCATGTCCGAGAGGCTGCTCGAGCAGGGCGTCTATGCGATCGGCTTCTCATACCCCGTCGTGCCGAGGGGGCAAGCTCGCATCCGGACGCAGATGTCGGCCGCGCTCGCGCCGGCCGACATTGACCGTGCCGTCGACGCATTCGCCGTGGTGGGCCGCGAGCTCGGGGTCATTCAATGAAAGCGCTGGTCAAGCGGCAAGCGGGCCCCGGCATCTGGATGGAGGAGATTCCGGAGCCCCGGGTGGGCCCGAACGATGTGCTGATCCAGGTCCGCAAAACCTCGATCTGCGGCACCGATCTGCACATCTACCACTGGGATGCCTGGGCGCAGAAGACCATCCCCGTGCCCATGGCGGTGGGCCACGAGTACTGCGGCCACATCGTCGAGCTCGGATCGGAGGTCCGGGGTCTTGCCGTGGGCGACCGGGTCTCGGGCGAAGGGCACGTGACGTGCGGGCATTGCCGCAACTGCCGCGCGGGACGCCGCCATTTGTGCCGCAACACGACCGGTGTCGGCGTCGACCGGCCGGGCGCGTTCGCGCAGTACCTGTCGCTGCCCGCGGTCAACGCCTTCAAGCTTCCGGATGCCGTCTCCGACGACATTGCCGCCATTCTCGATCCTTTCGGGAACGCCACGCACACCGCGCTCGCGTTCAGTCTGGTCGGCGAGGACGTGCTGGTGACCGGAGCGGGCCCCATCGGCATCATGGCGACGGCCGTTGCGCGCTTCGTCGGCGCTCGCCACATCGTCGTCACCGACGTGAACGACTACCGGCTCGGGCTCGCGCGCACGATGGGAGCGAGCCGCGTCGTGAACGTGGCGCGTGAGCGGCTCGACGACGCCATGCGCGAGCTCGGCATGCAGGAAGGCTTCGATGTGGGCCTCGAGATGTCGGGCAGCCCCGCCGCCTTCCGCGAGATGCTGCGGACGATGCATCACGGCGGCGCCATCGCCATCCTCGGCATTCCGTCGGAGGAGGCCCCGCTCGACTGGAACCAGGTCATCTTCAAGGGGCTCACCCTCAAAGGCATCTACGGGCGGGAGATGTTCGAGACCTGGTACAAGATGGCGAGCCTGCTGCAGAGCGGCCTCGATCTGCGGCCGGTCATCACGCATCATTTCCCGGCGCAGGAGTTCGAGCGCGCTTTTCAAATGACGGGGTCCGGACAGTCGGGGAAGATCATCCTCGACTGGACCACGCTCTAGCCGCCGGCGGCCTACCGAACCGTGCAGAAGCAGTAGGCGTAGAGCCGGTTGGGCCGGGTGAAGCGGCTCAGGCGCTCGACTTCCTGCTCGAGGGGATCGAAGCGGTGAGCGATGAGCGCGGCGGAGCGCGCGCCGGGATTGGCCGCGTAGAACGCGTGAACCGCCATGGAGTTGAGCTGCAGAGCGAGCTGCTCGGCCCAGCTGAGCTCCGGTTGCACGAACTCCACCTTGTAGCGGGTGAGCCTCGCGAGGCGCGCTGCCGCCTTCACGGCATCGTTGAGCGAGCCGAGATGATCGACGAGCCCGTTACGCTGCGCGTCGATGCCCGACCAGACGTGCCCCTGCCCGATCGCGTCCACCTCTTCCACGGTCTTGTGGCGCCCCTGTGCGACGTGCGCGACGAACTGGCTGTAGCCATAGCTGACGGTGTCCTGGAGAAACGCCCGGGCCTCATCGTTGAGCGGCCGCTCGAGCTGCAGCTGGCCGGATAGCGGGGTGGTGCCGACACCGTCCACGTTGATGCCCACCTTCGCAAGCGTCCGGTTGATGGTCGGAACGACTGCAAAGATGCCGATGGAGCCCGTGATCGTCGCGGGGCTTGCCCAGATCTCGTCGGCCGGCGCCGAGATGTAGTAGCCGCCGGAGGCCGCGAGGCTCCCCATCGACACCACGACCGGCTTGCCCGCGGCCTCGAGCGCCCGGACCTCGCGATAGATCTCGTCGGACGCCGCGACGCTCCCCCCCGGACTATCGATACGCAGCACGACGGCCTTGATCTTGTCGTCGAGGCGCGCCTGCCGGATGAGCCGGACAGTCGAGTCACCGCCGATGGTGCCGGGAGCCTGGTTGCCGTCGAGGATCTCACCCGAGGCGACGATCACGCCGATGCGCGTCCGGTCGTGACGGCTGGGTGCCGTCTGCGCGTGGACGATCCGCGCGTAGTCGTCGCTCGACACGGCGCGGAACGAGCCGGTCGAGTCGTCCTCTCCGACGAGGTCGATCAGGCGCTGCTCGAACTGCTGCCTCGATTGGAGGGCGGTGACGAGCCCTGCCTTGAGGGCGGCCTGGGCCGAGGAGCCGTTGGCGGCCGCCGTCGTTTGGGCAAGCGTGTTGACGTACTGATCGATCGCGCCCGGGGCGAGGTGACGGGCGGCCGCCACATCCCGCTGGTAGGTAGCCCACAGCCCTCCC
>JASHYG010000309.1 GCA_030043215.1 Gammaproteobacteria bacterium | reverse complement strand
ACACGGATGACACTGCGGCGGAGCGGGTGAAGAACGAGATTCTCGCCTCCGCCTGCTTCATGGTGGCAGGCTGCCAGAGCGAGCGCAGAACGCCGATCATCCAGCGTCGGGCGAGGGCCGGTGAGCCGGTGCTGCTCGTGATGGAGCGGCACGACGCGCGAGCGGCGGCCGCCATCCAGGTGCTCACGGCGCACGGCAAGCCGCTCGGCTTCGTGCCCGCGCAGCGCGCAGCGGAGCTCGCGCCGCTTCTCGACCGCGGCGCGAGGTACCGCGCGCACCTCATCTGCGTGTCGAGCGGAGTGCATGCGCCCGTGCTCATCGTGCGGGCCTTCTTCTATCGAGGTAATGCGGCTCTGGGATTCCAGCATGCCGGAGCGCGGCGGGTCGTGCCGCGCCGGCTCTCCGATGGCACCTGGACACTCCTGCGGCTCGCCGTCGCGCTGCTCATCGCGGCTGCCGTCGCGCTGGTGCTCAGGACCTGACGTCTTAGAGCCTTGGGCCTGAACCCGCCGCTCGGAGTAGGTTGTGCACTGCTGCTCCTGGCGGCATCGGCGCCGGCGCATTCCCAGAGCTCCGGCGATGCCTCGATTCCCGCCGAGTCGACGACGATCGTGCCGCCGCAGAAGTACCAGTGGCTCGACGAGGTGCGCGAGCTGGTCTACGACACCGTGTGGGAGAGCGCGATGCACGTCGATCGCTGGTTCGGCTCCGAGGAGCCGGACGTGGCCTACGAGCAGGCATCCGGCAGCCTCGTCCCGGGGCTGCTCTGGGACCGGTACGACGGCATGCACACGCTCCTGCGCTTCCTCGGGGATGTGCCGCTGCCGCAGCTGAGCGATAGCTTTCACGCCTTCATCGGACGGCTCAACCCCGAGGAGTTCGTCTCCGAGAGCCAGGCGCCCTCCGGCGTGTTCCCCAATCCGTACGCGCCTTACCCGCAGGACGAGACGCTGCTCGGCATCCAGTACGATCAGCCGCTGCATCCCGGCGCGCAGTGGGACACGGGGGCCGGACTGCCGGTGACCCTGTCGAGATTCGACCCCTACTTCAAGGGCGGCTACCTCTACGTCATCGGCGACCCCTCCGAAGGTGTGCTCATCTGGCGCCAGGATGCGTTCTACCAGAGCAGCCAGGGAGGCTTCGGTGCGACGAACCGGGTCGATCTGCAGCGCTTGATCACGCCGGGATTGCTGCTCAGCTGGACCGCCTCGACCACGTACGCGCAGCGGTCCTACGGGTGGAACAGCTACTCGACCTTCGATGCGTATTTCTCCTACGCCGAGCGCCGCGCCTTGGTGGCCGAGGTCGAGGTGGACGGGGCGACGGAGGCTCCGGTGCCGCTGCAGGACTACGGCGTCAAGGTGGCGTATCGCCGCAGCATTCTCCGGGACTGGCTCATCCTCGAGGTGCGGGTAGGTGTCGACTGGCCGAGAGACTTCGTGTGGCAGCGCCGCGAGGCGAGCCCCGGGATCGGGGTCGGCTTCGAGATGGAGTTCGGATCCGACGTGTTCCTCGCGCGCCCCATCACATTCTGAGCGCGACGCAGATACACTCGCGTGCATGGCAGTGAGGCCGGTACTGCGAATGGGGCATCCGCTGCTGCGGCAGGTCGCGGCTCCCGCCGTCGTCGGGAGCCCCGAGCTCAACGCCCTGGTCGCGGACATGGACGATACGATGCGGGACTTGAGCGGCGCCGGGCTCGCGGCGCCGCAGATCGGCGTGAGCGCGCGCGTCGTGATCTTCGAGATGAAGGACAATCCGCGCTATCCGCACGTGGCGCCGGTGCCGTACACGGTGCTCGTGAATCCCGTGCTGACGATGCTCGGGGAGGAGCAGGAGGAGGGCTGGGAGGGCTGCCTCTCGGTGCCGGGCCTGCGGGGTCTCGTGCCGCGCTACCGCAGGCTTCGCTATCGGGGGTTCACTCCCGATGGGACGCCCATCGACCGGACGGTCGAGGGCTTTCACGCGCGCGTCGTACAGCACGAGGTCGATCACCTCGACGGCATTCTCTATCCGCAGAGGATCAGGGACTTGAGCCGCTTTGGGTTCGAGGATGCGCTCACCGGACAGATGACGCCGATGCCCGATTAGGCGGGCGGGGCCGCTCAGGGGCGGCCGGGCGAGCGCCCGGAGCGCCGGAGGCCGCTCAGGCGAGGGTGTGAAACACCCGCTGCACGTCGTCGTCCTGTTCGAGCTTGTCGATGAGCGTCAGGACCTCGGTGGCGTCGACCTCGGCGAGCTCGGTCGGCACCGTGCAGACATACTCGTGCTCCGCGGAGAGCGGGGCGATGCCGCGCGCTTCCAGGGCTTCCTGCAGGTGGCCGAAATCGGCGAACGCGCAGCGAATGACGAGCTGCGGCTCGCCCTTCTCGCCGGTGCTCTCCCCCATCTCCTCGAGGCCGTGATCGATGAGGTAGAGCTCGAGCTCGTCCTGGTCGATCCCTGCAGGGCTCAGGCGGAACACTCCCATCTTCTTGAACAGGAAGCTGACGCTGCCGCTCGTCGCGAGATTGCCCCCGTTCTTGGTGATGAGGTTGCGCACGGCGGCAACGGTGCGCGTCGGATTGTCGGTCGCCGTCTCGACGAGCAGGGCGACTCCGTGGGGAGCGTAGCCCTCGTAGATCACTTCCTGGTAATTCGCCGCGTCGCGCCCCGAGGCGCGCTTGATCGCCGCCTCGATCTTGTCCTTCGGCATGTTCACGGCGCGGGCGTTGTGGATGAGCCTGCGCAGGGTGGGATTGCCGGCCGGGTCGGTGCCTCCCGACTTCACGGCCATCGTGATGTCCTTCGCGATGCGGGCGAATTGCTTCGCCATGCGGTTCCACCGCGCGAACATCGTCGCTTTTCTGACTTCGAAGATCCGTCCCATACGCTGCCGGCCGCTCCCCGCGCGCGCGCAGCCCCCTGCGCGTCAGGCGAGTCGGGCCTGGAGTGATCGCAGGCGTCTACTCTGGATCTTCAAGCTGCGCTCGATCTCGCGCAGCCGCTGCTGGAAGCGCGCCTGCTCCCAGTGCTCGATCACGGCGCGCTTCTTGTCCTCGATCCACTGCTCTCTGAGGCGGGTCCAGTCGCTCACCGCAGCGGCGAAGGCGTCGTACTCCTGCGCGATCCGATGCCGGAGCTGCTCGATGTGCGAGGGGGCGCGGCTCGCGTCCGGATGCTTGGCGAGCTTCGCCTGGGCGCGGTGGAACTGCACCGTGAGGAGCGCGCGCTGGATCTGGAAGAACGGCGTGCGCTTGAGCCGGCGCGTGAGCCCGACCCACTGCAGGCTCGCGATGAGCCACTTGGTGGGATCCCACTGCCACCAGCGCGCCCCGTTGCGGTAGTCGTGCGCGAAGATGTGGTGGAAGTTGTGATAGCCCTCGCCGTGCGTGACGATCGCGAGGATCGGGTTGTCGCGCGCGGAGTTCTCCTCGGTGTACGGCCGGCTGCCCCACATGTGGGCGAGCGAGTTGACGAAGAACGTGAAGTGGTGGCTCAGCACGAGCCGCAGGACCCCGGCGAGAAAGAACGTTCCCCAGACGTCCCCGATGAGCCAGCCTCCCGCGAGCGGAAAGCCGAAATTCGTGACGCTCGTCAGGAGCGCATAGTGCCGGTGCTGGAATTCGAGGAGCGGGTCCCGCTTGAGGTCGGGAATGTTCGTGAAGTCCGGTATCCCGCTCGGGTAGTCCCGCAGCATCCAGCCGATGTGAGAGAACCAGAAGCCGCGCCCGGCGGAGTAGGGGTCGAGCCGGTCATCGTCGACGTTGAGATGGTGGCGCCGATGCCCGCTGCACCAATGGAGCACGCTGTTCTGCAGGGCCATGGTGCCGAAGATCAGGTAGAAGATCCTGAGCACGACGTGTGCATCGTATGTCCGGTGCGCCCAGAGCCGGTGGTAGCCCCCGGTGATCGACATGCCGTTCGCCACCAGGAAGAACGCGAAGAGCGCCCACGAAGCGGCCTTGAAGCCGTGAGTGAGCCCCCACCAGGGCACGCTCACGACGGCAACCGCCAAGGTGAGCGAGAAGATCAGCGCATTCGTCAGGATGACCGGCGGCTTGCGCTCGATTTGCTCAGGCTCGGACATAACTCGGGCTACCCGGGAAGATTTGGCAACATAGCATCAGGCAGGCATGGGCCTCAAGGCACTTCCGCACAGATGCGGGACCTGGCCGGGTGGGGGGGCGGGCGCCGGGGCCCCATGGCGGCGGGCGTCAGGCCCGCAACCCGAGGGCGAGCGAGCAGGCCCCCGCCTCATCCAAGGGCTCGCGGCGGGCGCTGCCGGCCACCCGCCAGGCCGGCCCCATGTGCGTCTCGAGGACGGACAGCGCCTCGGCCCGCACCCGCTCCTCGGCCGGGGTCCGACGCGCCTGCCCGTGAGCCTCGTGCGCGGTATCGGAGAAGACGGCAATGCGCGCCGCGACGTCAAAGCGGCGGTCCTCGCAGGCGAGGAACGCCATGGCATCGAGCACCGTATAGAGCCTGGTGGTATTGAGCCGCAGGGCGAGCTCGTAGAGCTCCGCGCCTGTCGCGCGAGCCTCGCCGAGCTCCTTGGCGAGCAGCAGCGCGGTGAAGGTCAGCGCCAGGAGCTCGAACCGCGTCTCGCGGCGTCCCAGGTGCCGCAGGCTGAGCGCGAGCGGCCGGCCGAGCTGCAGAGCGGCCGCCGTGTTCCCGCACGCGATATCCAGCTCGACGATATTGACGGTTGCCGCGAGCGCCTGCCGCTCGCTGGTCGTCAGCGCCAAGCGGACCGCCCGCTCGTACGCCGTGCGGGCCTCGATGAACTGGCCGGCCCTGGTGAGCAGTGCGCCTTCGACCAGCGCCCCGTGAGCGAGCAGACGCGCCGGCCACGCGGGATCCTCCTGACGCCGGGCGGCGTCGAACGCCGAGCGCGAGGCGGCGGCGTCGACGCGCGAGCCCAGCGCGACCTGCATCAGCGCGAGGTAATGGGACCGGGCGTCGCCCGTCTCGGCGTGCATGGCCGCGGCGAGCTCCGCGGCGTACCGTGCGCGCTCGAACTGGCGCTCCGAGTCGTATGCCGCGATCGCTTCCCAGAAGCGGCCGAGGCGGGAGCGCGGTAGGGCATCGGAGAGGTATGCGAGCAAGTCTGCGTAGCGGGCGCGGCCTTCGGCGCAGAGATCCATCTCCACGAAAAGGGGCCAGGCCGAGCCGAACAGCGCGACGGCGAGCGCGGGGTCGTGCTTCGCCGCCCACTCGAGAGCCGCGCGCACGTTGTCGATCTCCGGCTCGTAGCGATGCAGCCAGATGGCCTCATCGAGCGACCAGTACTGCTGATAGGCGGAGTCGAGCAGATCCAGCATCGTCGCGGCCATGCGTCCTCGCGTGGTGTCGAGCTCTCCCTGGGCGGTGAGCTTCTCGAGGGCGTAGTGGCGGGCCGTCTCGAGCAGCGTGTAACGCGGTGGGTCGGACGCGAGGACCGTGACGAGCGAGCGGTCGACCAGCCGGCCGATGAGATCGACCGCGTCGGACGTGTCGAGAGTCCCGTCGGCGACGCAGCGCGCGGCGGCGGCGAGCGAGAAGCTTCCGGCAAACGTGCCGAGTCTATTCAACACCCGCTGCTCGGATGCCGAGAGCAAGTGATAGCTCCATTCAAACGCGGCATGCAGCGCGCCATGACGCGGATCGCCCCGCAACCCGGCGAGCCTCAGCAGCCGGAATCGGTCGTCGAGCCGCTCGAGCAGCGTGGCGAGTCCGAGGGCCGGTACGCGGGCCGCTGCCAGCTCGAGCGCAAGCGGAATCCCATCGAGGCGCCTGCAGATCTCGGCAACGAGCGGAGTGCTCGCGGCCGATAGCTCGAACGTGCGGTCCGCGGCCGCAGCCCGCCGCGCGAAGAGCGCGACGGCCGCGTACTGCGCGGCGTCCGCCTGCGGCGTGCCGCGCTCGGGGACGGGGAGCGCCGCCAGGCGATAGACGACTTCGCCGGCGACGCCGAGAGGGGTTTGGCTCGTCACCAGCGCGCGCACGCCCTGTGTCTGCGACACGAGCTCGAGCAACGGCGTCGCAAGGCTCTCGACGAGGTGCTCCGCGCAGTCGAGAATCAGCAGGACGGGCACTCTCTCGAGCGCCAGGCCGAGCGCGGCGAATCCGTCGACGCCGTCCGGCAACGACAGCGTGAGCGCCCGGGCGATCGCCGAGGGGACGTGCCGCACGTCCTCGATCGCCGCGAGGGGGACCCATGCAACGCTCGCGGGCCGCCCCGCCTCGCGCACCAGGATCTCCTGAGCGAGCCGAGTCTTGCCGACTCCCGCAATGCCCACGATCGTCACGAGGCAGGATCGACCCAGGGCCTCCTGGATGCGGAGCACGTCGTCCTCGCGTCCGAGCAGCGGCCCGAGCCGGTCCAGCCAAGCGCGGCGTGATGCGGTAAGCCGCGGCGGCTCCGGCTCCCGGGCGGCTGGAGCAGGCGCGGACGCCTTGTCGGCCGGGACGGCCGACACTTCCAGCTCGAGTCGGTAGCCGAATCCCGGTACGGTTCGGATCGCGCCCGCGCCGAGGACGCGTCTCAAGCTCGCGATCTGCGCAGGCAGATTGTTCTCATCGACGACGAGACGGGGCCATACCCGGTCGAGCAGCGTCGATTTGGTGACCAGCCGTCCGGGATTCTCGGCGAGGACGAGCAGGAGGTCGAAGGCGCGCCCTCCGAGCTCGACGGGCTTGCCTCCGGCGCACAGCAGTCGCTCGGACGGATACAGCTCGAAGGGTCCGATACGGATCAGATCCACGCGGCCCGGCCTACCGCAAGTTCCCCCGCGGATGAGTGGCTCGATTATAGACGGCCTGGAAAAGACTCAGGAACGTATCAACAACAACCCACCCCCGCCGCGTCGCCGGGGTTTTCGGGTCCAAAGCTTTCAATGCATTGGTTTCATTGGCGTTTCTTCTATGCTCGGTCCGAGGTGCGGCCTTAGAATAATTTCACTGCCGTTTCAAGACTCCGATCCCCGCGCGCGCGACACTGCGCCCCGCCATCCACCACCATCTGGAGCGAGCCATGCCGAAGTTCGTCATCGAGCGAGAGATCCCGGGCGCCGGCAAACTGAGCGCGAGCGAGCTCAAGGCGATCTCGAAGAAGTCGTGCGGGGTGCTGAGCAGCCTCGGGCCGAGCATCCAGTGGGTGCAGAGCTATGTCACCGGCGACAAGATCTACTGCGTCTATTACGCAACGGACGAGTCGCTGGTCAAGCGGCATGCGGAGCTCGGCGGCTTCCCGGCCAACCGGATCTCGGCCGTGAGCTGCGTCATCGATCCGGCGACCGCGGAGTAGCCCCGCGCCCAAGTTCCGCGGCGGGAGCCGCACGGGTATAGTCGCGCTCCCCCGACTCGAGCAACCCGGAGAGCCTCCATGATCACCGTGACCGTGCTGTATGCGAACAAGGAAGGCGCCAAATTCGACATGGGCTACTACCTCGGCAAGCACATTCCGATGGTGAAGAAGCTGCTCGGCCCGGCTCTTAAGGGGGTGGTCGTGGAGCAGGGAATCGGGGGAGGGGCGCCGGGGTCCAAGGCGGCGTATGCGGTCGTCTGCCACCTGCGCTTCGATTCGGTCGAGTCGTTCCAAGGGGCCTTCGGCCCGCACGCCGCGACCGTGCAGGCCGACGTGCGCAATTACTCCGGCGGCATCGAGCCGGTCATCCAGGTGAGCGAGATCAAGCTCTCCTGACCCCACCCGGCGCGGGGAGGGCGCCGGCACGCTATGCTGGCGCAATGCGTCCGCTCGATGCATTCCACCCCGCCGTAGCCGCCTGGTTCGCCAAGGCCTTCGACGCGCCGACCCCGGTGCAAGCGCAGGCCTGGCCCGCGATCCAGGCGGGCCGTCATGCTTTGATCGCGGCACCGACCGGCTCCGGCAAGACCTTCGCGGCCTTCCTCGCCGTACTCGACCGGCTGGTGCGCGAGGGCCTCGATCACGGACTCGCGGATGCGACCCGTGTGGTCTACGTGTCGCCCCTCAAGGCGCTGTCGAACGACATCCAGCGCAATCTGTCGGCGCCGCTCGAGGGCATCCGCGAGGAGCTGCGGGCTCTCGGGCTCCCGCCCGTCGAGATCCGGACGATGGTGCGCACGGGCGACACTCCGCAGCAGGAGCGCGCGAGCATGCGGCGCAAGCCGCCGCACATCATCGTGACGACGCCGGAGTCGCTCTATGTGCTGCTCGGCTCGGAGTCCGGCCGCAAGATGCTCGCAACGACGGAGACCCTCATCGTCGATGAGATTCACGCCGTCGCCGGCAACAAGCGAGGCGCGCACCTCGCGCTGTCGCTGGAGAGGCTCGAGGCGCTCGCCGGGGCGCCGACGCGCATCGGCCTCTCGGCGACGCAGACTCCGCTCGAGGAGGTCGCCCGCTTCCTCCTCGGAGCTCGCGCGGGCCCGGATCCGGCATCCCGCTGCGCGATCATCGACGCCGGGCACACCCGGCGGCGCGACCTCGCTCTGGAGCTGCCGCCGGCTCCGCTGGAGGCGGTGATGTCGGGCGAGGTGTGGACCCAGGTCTACGACCGGTTGGCGGCGCTTGCCCGCGAGCACCGCTCGACACTGATCTTCGTCAATACCCGGCGTCTCGCGGAGCGCGCCGCGAGGCAGCTCTCCGAGCGGCTCGGCGCCGGGAACGTGATGGCTCATCACGGCAGTCTCGCCCGGGAGCGCAGGCTCGAGGCCGAGCAGCGCCTCAAGCGGGGCGAGCTGCAGGCGCTCGTCGCGACGGCATCGCTCGAGCTGGGCATCGACATCGGGGATGTCGATCTCGCCTGCCAGCTCGGCTCTCCACGCTCGATCAACTCGTTCCTGCAGCGGGCCGGCCGCTCGGGTCACGCTGTCGGCGGGCTCTGCAAGGGCCGGCTGTTCCCGCTCTCCCGCGACGATCTGGTGGAGTGCGTCGCGCTGCTCGATGCCGTGCGGCGCGGCGAGCTCGATCGCCTGGCGGTTCCAGCAGGATCGCTCGACGTGCTGTCGCAGCAGATCGCGGCGGAGGTGGCTGCGCGCGAGTGGAGCGAGGAGGAGCTCTTCCGGCGCGTTCGCATGGCGCATCCCTACCGGAACCTCGATCGCGGCGAGTTCGATGATGTCGTGCGCATGCTTGCGGAAGGGTTCAGCACCCGGCGCGGGCGGCATGGCGCACTCGTCCATCACGATGCCGTCCATCGCATGCTGCGGCCGCGGCGCGGGGCGCGACTCACCGCGCTCACCTCGGGCGGAGCGATCCCCGATACCGCGGATTACCGCGTGCTGCTCGAGCCCGCGGGACACCTCGTGGGAACGGTCAACGAGGACTTCGCGGTGGAGAGTCTGGCCGGGG
The DNA here is from genome assembly GCA_030043215.1 of Gammaproteobacteria bacterium. Taxonomy (GTDB): domain Bacteria; phylum Pseudomonadota; class Gammaproteobacteria; order Steroidobacterales; family Steroidobacteraceae; genus JASHUC01. The sequence goes on along the minus strand of JASHYG010000309.1, from coordinate 4,176 downwards.
ACGTCTTTCAGCTCGGCAACACTTCCTACCGCATCCTGCGCGTGGAGCGCGGCACGGTGCGGGTTGCGGACGCCGAGGGCATGCCGCCGTCCATTCCTTTCTGGCTGGGCGAGGCACCGGGACGGACGGACGAGCTGTCGCTCGCCGTTTCCCGGCTGCGCCGCGACGTCGACGAACGGCTCGGGGTCTCACGCGAGGAGGCGCTTGCGTCGCTCACCGCCGCAGGCATCGGCGAGCCCGCGGCATCGCAGGTCGTGGACTATCTCGCGGCGGCGCGCGCGGCGCTCGGCTGCCTCCCGACGCAAAGCACGGTGGTGCTCGAGCGCTTCTTCGACGAGTCGGGCGGCATGCAGCTCGTCGTGCACGCACCCTTCGGCATCCGGGTCAATCGCGCGTGGGGACTCGCGCTGCGCAAGCGCTTCTGCCGCCAGTTCAACTTCGAGCTGCAGGCGGCGGCGACGGAGGACAGCCTGGTGCTGTCGCTCACGACCGCGCACAGCTTCGAGCTCGCCGATGCGGCGCGGTATCTGCGCTCCGCCACCGTGCGCTCGCTGCTCACTCAGGCGGTCTGCGCGGCACCGATGTTCACGACCCGGTGGCGCTGGGCCGCGTCGATCGCGCTGGCGTTGCCGCGCTTCCGCGGCGGTCGGCGGGTGCCACCCCCACTCGCGCGCATGCAAGCGGAGGACCTGCTCGCCGCCATCTTTCCGGATCAGGTCGCGTGTGCCGAGAACGTGCAGGGCGAGCTCGAGATTCCCGATCATCCGCTCGTCAGGCAGACGCTGCGCGACTGTCTGCAGGAGGCGATGGACATCGAGCGTTTCGAGGCGCTGCTACGAGCGATGGAGAGCGGCACGGTCCGGGTCGTCGCGCACGATCTGACCGAGCCCTCGCCGCTCGCGCTGGAGGTGCTGTCGGCGCGTCCCTATGCCTATCTCGACGACGCGCCGCTCGAGGAGCGCCGCACCCAGGCGGTGATGAGCCGGCGCTGGCTCGATCCGCAGTCCGCCGCCGACATCGGCAGGCTCGACGCGGAGGCGATCGCGCGCGTGCGCGAGGAGGCGTGGCCCGACGCGGAGAGCGCGGATGAGCTGCACGATGCGCTGCAGTGGCTCGGCTTTCTCACCGCCGCGGAGACTCGCCGCAATCCTGCGTGGGCCCCGCTGCTCGCGGCGCTCGCCGCGCAGGGCCGAACGGCTCGCGTCTCGGTGCCCGTGGGGTCGCTCGGGGGGTCAGCGACCGAGCTCACGTTCGCGGCCGAGCGGCGCGAGCTCTTTCACGCGATCTTTCCGGCGGGCTCGATCACGGAGGCCGCGCCGGTGTTGCCGTCCGACAGGGCGTGGACACGAGAGGGGGCGCTGGTGGAGGTCGTCCGGGGGCGTCTCGAAGGCCTGGGTCCGGTCACGGCGACCGATCTCGCCGCCTCGCTCGGGCTGGCAGTGACCGAGATCGATGCCGCGCTCGCCGCGCTGCAGGTCGAGGGGTTTGCGCTCCGCGGGCGCTTCACGCCGGGCGCGCCCGCGGACGAGTGGTGCGAGCGCAGGCTGCTCGCGCGGATCCACCGTTACACGGTGAAGCGCCTGCGCGCCGAGGTGAGTCCCGTGACGGCGCGCGACTTCCTGCGTTTCCTCGGCGACTGGCAGCGTCTCACCCCCGAATCGCGCATGCAGGGGCCGGACGCCGTGGCGGAGGCGCTCTCGCAGCTCGAGGGATTCGAGGCACCGGCCGCCGCCTGGGAAGCGGAGATCCTGCCCGCGCGCATCGCCGAGTACGAGCCGCGATGGCTCGATGAGCACTGCCTCGCGGGGCGTTTCGTCTGGGTGCGGCTCGGCTCGAGTTCCCACGATGGCCGGCGAGGGGCGGGCCCGGTACGGGCGACTCCGATCGCGCTCCTGGCGCGCCGCAACCTGAGACTCTGGGCGGCGCTCGCCGGCCGGCGTGAGCCCCAGCCGCTCACTGCCCAGGCACGGGCGGTGAGCGAAAGCCTCGAGGACCGCGGCGCCTCGTTCTTCGACGATATCGTGGACGCGACTCGGCTGCTGCCCGCGCAAGCCGAGGAGGCGCTCGCCGAGCTGGTCGCCGCCGGCCTCGTCCGCTCGGACAGCTTCGGCGGCCTGCGTGCGCTGCTCATGCCGTCGGACCGGCGGCGGGGGCCACGCTCGGGCGGGGCTCGCGCCCGCGGGATGCCCCGGAGCCGCCGCGCGGCACTCTATGGCATGGCCGATTCGGGCCGGTGGACCCTCGTCCGCGGAGCCGAGCCGGCCGAGCGCAGCGAAGCCGTCGAGCACCTGGTCCGGACGCTGCTGCGCCGCTGGGGTGTCCTTCTCTGGAGACTGCTTGCCCGGGAGCCTTCCTGGGCGCCTCCTTGGCGCGAAATCCTCATGTGCTGCCGCAGACTCGAGGCGCGCGGCGAGATCCGAGGGGGACGCTTCGTCGAGGGCTTCTCGGGCGAGCAATATGCCGCGCCGGACGCCATCGAGCTGCTGCGCGAGGCCCGGCGGGCCACGCGCGAGCCTCGGCCCCCGGGCTCGGGCCCGGACGTGAGCCTCTCGCTCTCCGCCGCCGATCCTCTCAACCTTCTCGGGATCGTCACGCCGGACCCGCGGCTCCCGGCGCTCACCGGCAATCGCGTGCTGTACCGCGACGGCCTGGCGCTCGCGACCCTGGCGGCCGGCGAGGTACGGCTTCTCGGGAGCCTCGGTCCGCGGGAGGCCTGGGAAGCGCGCAACGCGGTGGTGCGCCACGGCTCGCGGCCTCCGACACGCGGACAGCTCGGGCACGTCCCCTCCAGAGTGACAAGTTCTTAATCAGCGTGCCGTGGGGAGGGCTGCCACACTGGTGTGGCTCCTGACGCCGCGCCGTCGCTTGCTGGCGACATCCTCGGCTTCCGTACCCGAATGTTGCTAGCAAGATGCGCGAATGATCGTGCCGGTTTCAAAGGTTGCGCGCCGGATTGGAAAGACTACGAGTGCTTCTCCGTCAATGCTTGATGGGTGCAGCGATCGTCGCCGCGATCTACTTGGCGAGCTCGATCGGCGGCTTCACGTTGTTTCCGACATCGAGGGTACAACGCCCAGCTTTGAGATCCGCCGTGGTGCCGGCGCCGGCCGCCTCGCAACAGGCGCCGCCGATTGCTCAATCACCGACGCCCTCTCAATCACCGCCGACTGCCGAGCAAACGCAGCCCGCTCAGCCATCGCCGGCTGCCCAGCCGCAATCGTCTCAGCCGAATCCCTCTCGACAGCCCTTGCTGGCGCAGCTGCTGCAGCCCGCACAGCCGAGCCCGGGTGCGCAGCGGCCGGCCGCGCAGAATCCGCCGGCGCCAGCGCCGGCGCCGGCCGCCGCCGCGCCTCGACCGTTCACCTACGCCGACGTTGTGCAGCTCGCGCGCGAGCGCGCGGGCGCGCCTTACCGCGATCTGTCTCCGCGGCTTCCCGCGAGCCTCGCGCACCTGACTTACGACCAGTATCAGGACATCCGCTTCCGCTCGCACTTCGCGCTCTGGCGCGATCAGTCGCTGTTCGAGGTGCAGTTCTTCCACCGCGGCTTCAACTTCGGTCAGCGGGTGGAGATCTCCGAGGTGGTGGATGGCGTCGTTCATCCCATCCACTACAACCCGGCGTGGTTCGACTTCGGGAAGCTCGCTGCGCTCGCCCAGAATCTGCCGGCTCAGCTCGGCTTCGCCGGTTTCCGTATCCACTATCCGCTGCAGACGGCGACGTACAAGGATGAGCTGATCGTGTTTCTCGGCGCCTCCTACTTTCGCGTGCTCGGCCGCAACGAGGTCTACGGTCTCTCCGCGCGTGGACTCGCGGTCGACACGGCGTCGACGAAGGGGGAGGAGTTTCCCGGGTTCACGGATTTCTGGCTGGTGAAGCCCGGCCCGCAGGAGCGCACGCTCACCCTCTACGCGTTGCTCGACAGCAAGAGCATCGCCGGCGCCTATGAGTTCGACGTGCAGCCGGGCGGGGTCACGCAAGTGACGGTGACGTCGGAGCTCTTTCCGCGCAAGAGCATCGCGAAGCTCGGCGTCGCGCCGCTCACCTCCATGTTCCTCTACGGCGAGGACCCGTCGGGCCACCGCTTCGACGACTACCGTCCAGAGGTGCACGACAGCGACGGGCTCACGATCCAGAGCGGCAGCGGCGAGTGGATGTGGCGGCCGCTCGTGAATCC
>JASHYG010000308.1 GCA_030043215.1 Gammaproteobacteria bacterium | reverse complement strand
ACGCGCGTCACCTCGGCGGCGAAGCCGTTCAACTGGTCGACCATCGTGTTGATGGCCTCCTTGAGCTGCAGGATCTCGCCCTTCACGTCGACCGTGATCTTGCGCGAGAGGTCGCCGCTCGCGATGGCGGTCGTCACCTCGGCGATGTTGCGCACCTGGCCGGTGAGATTGCCGGCCATGGAATTGACGTTGTCGGTCAGGTCCTTCCACGTTCCGCCGACGCCCGGTACGTACGCCTGGCCCCCGAGCTTGCCGTCGGTGCCGACCTCGCGCGCGACGCGCGTCACCTCGGAGGCGAACGAGCGCAGCTGGTCGACCATGGTATTGATGGTCTCCTTGAGCTCCAGGATCTCGCCGCGCACGTCCACCGTGATCTTGCGCGAGAGGTCGCCGTTCGCGATGGCGGTGGCGACCCCGGCGATGTTGCGGACCTGGCCGGTCAAGTTGCTCGCCATGGAGTTGACATTGTCGGTCAGGTCTTTCCAGGTCCCCGCGACGCCGGGCACGACTGCCTGGCCGCCGAGCTTGCCCTCGGTGCCGACCTCGCGCGCAACGCGCGTCACCTCGGCCGCGAAGCCATTCAGCTGATCGACCATGGTATTGATCGTGTTCTTGAGCTCCAGGATCTCGCCCTTCACGTCCACCGTGATCTTGCGCGAGAGATCGCCCCGCGCGACGGCCGTCGTCACCTCCGCGATGTTGCGGACCTGGCCCGTGAGATTCGTGGCCATCGCGTTGACGGAGTCGGTCAAGTCCTTCCAGGTCCCCGCGACGCCGGGCACGACTGCCTGGCCGCCGAGCTTGCCCTCGGTGCCGACCTCGCGCGCAACGCGCGTCACCTCGGAGGCGAACGAGCGCAGCTGGTCGACCATCGTGTTGATGGCCTCCTTGAGCTGCAGGATCTCGCCGCGTACGTCGACCGTGATCTTGCGCGAGAGATCGCCGCTTGCGACGGCGATCGTGACTTCCGAGATGTTGCGAACCTGCCCGGTCAAGTTGTTCGCCATGTAGTTGACGTTGTCGGTCAGATCCTTCCAGGTGCCGGCGAGCTCCGGCACGGCGGCCTGGCCGCCGAGCTTGCCCTCGGTGCCGACCTCGCGCGCGACGCGCGTCACCTCGGAGGTGAACGCGCTCATCTGCGCGATCATCGCGTTGACGACGGTCGCCGAGCGCAGAAACTCCCCTTCGAGCGGCCGGCCGTCGACCTCGAGCGGCATGGCCTGGGACAGATCGCCCTTGGCGAACGCAGTGATCGCGCTCGTGACCTGCGCCGTGGGCCACAGCAGGTCCTGGATCAGTGTGTTGACGGAGGTCTCCATCTCGCGCCACGCCCCGCCGTGCCGGGTGCTCGAGACTCGGTGCTGCGTCTTGCCCTCCTTGCCCACGACCTGTCCGACGCGCTTGAGCTCCTCGGCGAGCAGCTGGTTCGACGACACGATCTCGTTGAAGGTATCGGCGATCTTGCCGGCGAGGCCGACTTCGTCACTCGGCAGACGGACGGAGAAGTCTCCGTCGCGCACGGCTTGCATGGCGCGCAGGAGCTCGCGCATGTCGAGCCTGCCGTGCTCCATCGTCTCGCCGCCGTTAGCGCGCGGCGCCGTCCGGCGGCGCGTCGTCTCTTGTGGGGTGGGCATGAGAGGCTCCAGGGCCAATACCAGGGCCAATAGATATGTATGGGACTGCGCCCGGCGGTCGGGAAGACGACCGGTCAGGCAGGCTCGAGCCGCATCCGGCAGAGCTGCGAGAGAATGGCAACGGTGCTCCGTCAGCCACGGGCGAAACAACCCCCTGCGCGTGCCTGGCTCGGCGCGCACACCTGCGACTGGAGTTCCCCCGGATCAACCTTATCGGGGCGGTCGGGCCGCCCTGACCTTCCAACATAGCAGAAGAGCGCCGCCGCGCAAGCTCTCCCACGGCGCCGGCGCGGCTCTGGGTCGGCGAAATTATGGTAAATCCAGCGGCGCGGCCGTCTCGATTCCCCCGATCGGGGGACACGCCCACTCGGGGAGCGGGCAACCGCTCACGAGGCGAGGCCCTCGGCGGCGAGTTGCTCCGCCTGATACTCGCGCTGCAGCGCGCCGATGAGCTCGTCGAGCTTGCCGTCCAGGATGTCGGCGAGCTTGTAGAGCGTGAGGTCGATGCGGTGGTCGGTGACTCGGCCCTGCGGAAAGTTGTAGGTGCGAATCCGCTCGGAGCGGTCGCCGCTGCCCACTTGCAACCGCCGAGACTGGGCTTGCTCACTCTGCCGGCGCTCCTCCTCGGCGGCCTCGAGCCGCGCCTTGAGGAGCGCCAGGGCGCGCGAGCGGTTCTTGTGCTGCGAGCGCTCATCCTGGCACTCGACGACGATGCCCGTCGGGAGGTGAGTGATGCGCACCGCCGAGTCGGTCTTGTTGACGTGCTGCCCGCCCGCGCCGGATGACCTGAACGTATCGATCCGCAGATCGGCGGGGTTGAGGTCGATCTCGTCGGCCTCGTCGAGCTCGGGGAAGATGGCGACCGTGCAGGCCGAGGTGTGGATGCGGCCCTGGCCCTCGGTCGCGGGCACGCGCTGCACGCGGTGCGTCCCGGACTCGAACTTGAAGCGGGAGAACGCGCCCGCTCCGGCCATCCGGGTGATGATCTCCTTGTAGCCGCCGTGCTCGCCCGCGCTCTCGGTGAGGATCTCCACCGTGAAGCCCTGCGACTCGGCGTAGCGCGCGTACATGCGCAGCAGGTCGCCCGCGAAGATCGCGGCCTCGTCCCCGCCCGTGCCGGCGCGAATCTCGAGGAAAACGCCCTTGTCGTCCCGGGGGTCCCGGGGAATGAGCATGCGCTTGATCTCGTCCTGCGCCGCATCGAGCGCGCGCTTGATGCGCGCCATCTCCTCCTCGCCGAGGACGCGCATCGAGGCGTCGGCGTCGGAGCGCAGCTCTTCGGCCGCGGCGAGCTCTCTCTCGAGATGACGCACGCCCTGGTACCGGTCCGCGAGCGGCTGCAGGCGCGCGTACTCCTTGGAGAGCTCCCGGAACTCAAGGGAGCGGCCGGCCATCTCGGGGCCGGCGAGCAGGCGGCCGACCTCCTCGAAGCGGTCGGCGATCCTCTCCAGGCGCTGGCGAATGGATTCCTTCATGCGGGGGCGGCATTCTCCGGGAACCTGCCCCGCCGCGAAAGGGACTATAGTTGGCTCATGGCTCCACTTCTACGCATCGCGGCCGTCTGCGCCGCCTTCACCCTGGCCGGATTCACGGCAGGCTGTTCCACGACTGCGGCCAAGCCCGCGCACGCGCAAGCCGTGCAAACCGCGCCGCCAGCGCAGGACGCGAGCGCGCTCACCGTCAAGGCGGAGACCGCCCTGCAGAATGGCGACTGCCTCACCGCGGCCCAGGATTATGCTGCGGCGGCCCTCCGCGGCACGTTGGATCTCGCCCGCCGCGCGAGCCAAGTCGGCGTCACCTGCCAGGACCTTCCGGCGGCGTGGCAGTCCGTCGAGCGCTGGCGCGCGCTCGCGCCGCACGACAACGATGCGTCCCTCATCTACGGAACCGTCGCGCTGACGCTGTACCGGATTCCCCAGGCGCGCGAGGCGCTCATTCCGATCGTCCAGGGCACCGACCCGAAGGCCGAGCGCAACGAGCTCTCGCTGATTCAGCTGCTGAGCGACGATCCGGACATCGGCGCGGCCTCCACGCTCGCGGTGCTCGGCCGCACCGTCGATGCGCACTCGTCCCCGCTCATCCTCACGGCCTTCGGTGCGCTTGCGCTGGAGGCTTACGACTTCAAGCAGGCGCAGGCGCGCGCGGACCAGGTGCTCGCGCGCGATCCGCGCTCGGGCGGCGCGCTGCGTCTGCTCGCGCGCATCCGGGTACTGCAAGGGGACGCCGACGGCGCCATCTCGACGGCCCGGGAAGCCATGCGTGTCGACCCGAACGGCAGCGAGTTCGAGCTCGCCGATGTGCTGACCGAGCTCGACCGGCTCGAGGAGGCGAGGCAGGAGCTCGAGCGGCTGCGGGGAGCCGGCGCCTCGCCGGCCGAGATTGATAGCCGGCTCGCCCTGCTCGCCTACCAGAGTGGGGACATCGCCGAGGCCCAGCGCCGCTTCGCCGACCTCATCGACCAAGGAGAGGCGGGCGAGTCCGCGCTGCTGTATCTGGGCGACATCGCGGCCCGGTCGGGGGACCAGGCGACCGCGCTCACCGATTACCGGCAGCTGAGCGAGACCTCGCTCGCGCTGACGGCGGGCACTCGGGCGGCCGGCATTCTGCTCGACCAGGGCAAGCGCAGCCAGGCGCTCGGCGTGTTCGACAGCTACGAGAGCGAGCACCCCGAGAACGCGGTCGACGTGGCGGTCGCCAAGGCGGATCTGTTCGCGGACCACGGCGATGCATCGGACGGAGTCGCGTTCATCGTGGCGGCGCTCCAGCTGTTTCCGCAGCACCCGCGACTGGAATATGAGCGCGCCACGCTGCTCGAGCGGGCGGGGCGCGTCCGCGACTCCGTGGACGCCTTCGAGCAGCTGCTGCGCGAGCGTCCCGGCGATCCGAATCTCATGAACGCCCTCGGCTACACGCTCGCCGACCATCGGATGGAGCTCTCGAAGGCCGAGTCGCTGATCCGGCGCGCGCTTGCCGCGACGCCTGACAATCCGGCGATTCTCGACAGCCTCGGGTGGGTGCGGCTGCGGCGCGGCGATGCGCGCTCGGCGGTGCCCTTGCTCGAGCGGGCCTACACGATCAGCCGCGATCCCGAGATCGCGGCGCACTGCGGC
>JASHYG010000030.1 GCA_030043215.1 Gammaproteobacteria bacterium | reverse complement strand
CCAGCGCTGCTCCAGCAGCGGCAGGGCTCTCAGGTAGGCGCGGATTCTGGCCTCGGCGCTATCCTGACGCATGAGGAGCCAGGGCAAACGGGGGAGTCCGGGATGCTTCCACCACTGAGCATGGTGAGCGGCGAGCTCGCGTACGGCCAGCAGCGCCTCATCGGCACTGCAGCCCTCGACGGCGTCGCCGAAGCGGTGGCCGCCGGCTAGATCTTCCAGCAGCAGCAGCATGGCGCCGCTCTGCACGTCGCAATGAGCAAAGTGGCAGCGGGGAGTCGCGAGGCGCATCTGTCGCGCCAGCTCTCCATAGAGTCCCGCCTCGGTCCGGTAGAGTCCGAGGGCATGCAGTGTCCGCCGCACGGCGGGATCCGGCGACGACAGCTTCACCACCAGCGTGCGCTCGAGACCGCTCTGGTGTCCCAGCCGCAGGCGTGCCAGCTGGCCTACGAACCCCGCGCCCGCGCCGATCGGCTCGATCGCGAGCGAAGTCACGGGGTCCGACACCGGCGCGCCCGCCGCAGCCAGTGCGCCGTTGAGCCAGTCGGGCGTGATGGCTGCGAGCGTGTCGGGAATCATGCCGGGTGGTCGGCGGCGCCCGTTGCGGCCTCGCTGCGTGTGGTCGCGGCCGCCTCGGGGACGATGCCGAGCCGCGCGAGGAGTTTCCGATCGTGGTCCGTGTCGGGATTGCCCGTCGTCAGGAGCTTCTCGCCGTAGAAGATCGAGTTGGCACCGGCGAGGAAGCACAGGGCCTGCAGCTCGTCACTCATCGCCGTGCGGCCCGCCGAGAGCCGCACGTGCGAGCACGGCATCAGGAGCCGCGCCACCGCGACGGCGCGCACGAAGTCGAAGGGATCGACGCTCGCGGCGCCGTGAAGCGGCGTGCCGGGAACCTGGACCAGCTCGTTGATGGGCACGCTCTCCGGGTGCTGCGGGAGGTTCGCGAGCGTGAGGAGCAGCTGCGCGCGGTCGCGCGCCGATTCGCCCATGCCGATGATTCCGCCGCAGCAGACCTTGAGGCCCGCCTCCCGCACGGCCTCGAGCGTATCGAGACGGTCCTGATAGGTCCGCGTCGTGATGATCTCGCCGTAGAACTCCTCGGAGGTGTCGAGGTTGTGGTTGTAGAAGTCGAGGCCCGCATCTTTGAGCTCGCGGGCCTGCTCGGGCGTGAGCATCCCGAGCGTCGCGCAGGTCTCGAGCCCGAGGGCGCTCACTTCGCGGACCATGGCGCAGATCGCGCGCAGGTCCTTTGGCTTCGGCGAGCGATATGCGGCGCCCATGCAGAATCGCGTGGCGCCGGCGGCCTGCGCGCGCAGCGCGCATTCACGCACCGCTTCCACTTCCATCAGGGCCTCGCGGCCGATGCCCGTGTCGTAGCGCACGCTCTGCGGGCAGTAGGCGCAATCCTCCGGACACGCGCCGGTCTTGATGGAGAGGAGCGTGCTCATCTGCACGGTATTGGGCTCGTGGTGAGCGCGGTGGACGCTCTGGGCCCGCAGCAGCAGGTCGAGGAGCGGCAGGGCGAACAGCGCCTCGACCTCCTCGAGCGTCCAGTCGTGGCGGATCTGAGCGGAGCGGGTCATCGGGCCTCTCGCAAGCAGCCATCCCTGGGGCGTTGCCGCCCGGCCTTCCCGACGGGGCGCTCGCCGCTCCCCTGCGGCTGCCGGCAGACTCCGCGAACGCCCGGCCCCTGTCAACTCAGTGTGAGCAACGAAGTAGACAATTGGTTATTTTGCGAGCACCCCGCCCGCTCGGCGCGCCCCCGCGAGTCAAGGATTTCCGTACGTGTACTGCAGCGCGATGCCGATGAAGATGACCATGCCCACGTAGTTGTTGTTGAGGAACGCCCGCAGGCAGGCGGCCGGCTCGCGGGCGCGGATCAGCCATTGCTGGTAGACGAAGAGCAGCGCGGCGGCGGCGAGCCCCGCGTCGTACCAGCGCCCGAAGTGCATGTCGCGGCCGGCGAGCACGAGCGCGAACAGCATGAGCGCCTGCAGGATGCCGATCATGGCCTTGTCCATGTCGGCGAAGAGCAGGGCCGTGGACTTGACGCCGAGCTTCAGGTCGTCCTCGCGGTCGACCATGGCGTAGATCGTGTCGTAGACCACCGCCCAGATCACCGCGGCGATGAACAGGACCCAGGCGACGCGCGGCAGCGCGCCGGTCTGCGCGGAGAACGCCATGGGCACGCCCCAGCCGCCGAACGACACCCCGAGATACAGCTGCGGAAGCGCGAAGAACCGCTTGACGAAGGGATAGGAGACCGTGAGGAAGGCGCCCACTGCCGACAGCTTCACGGTGAACGGGTCGAGCCGGGTGACAAGCCACACCGCCGCGAGGCCGAGCGCGGCGAAGAGCGCCATGGCCTCGTGGGGCGAGACGCGTCGGGCCGCGAGCGGCCGCTCGCGGGTGCGCTTGACGTGCGGATCGATGTTGCGATCCGCCAGATCGTTGATCACGCATCCGGCCGCCCGCATGACGAGGACGCCGGCGACGAAGACGGCGAGCACCTTCTGGGCCGGGCGTCCGTTGCCGGCGATCCACAGCGCCCACAGGACCGGCCACAGCAGCAGCCAGATGCCGATCGGCCGGTCGAGGCGGGCGAGCCGCCCGTACTCCTGGAGGCGACGGCCTGCGCGATACCACCACGGCGCCTCCTGCCGAGGCGGGGTCTCCAGCGAGATATCCGGCGATGTCGCAGCCATGCCGCTTAAGCCTACCCGTCCTCGGCCCGCGCGTCCTCAGCCCACCCGTCCGTAGCGCTCGTCGGTGCCGATCCAGCGTGCGGCGAGCGGCCCGATGTGGTCGAAATGCGCATGGAGCATCAGCTCCGCCGCCGCCTGCACGCGCGGCAGCAGATCGGCATCGCGGATCAGGTCGGCGACGCGCAGCTGCGCGAGGCCGGTCTGGCGGGTACCAAGTAGCTCACCCGGCCCGCGAAGCGTCAGGTCGCGCCGCGCGATCTCGAAGCCATCACTGGTCTCGCGGATGGCCTTCAGCCGCTCGCGGGCGAGCGGCGACAGGGGTGCTCGATAGAGCAGTACGCAGGAGCTCGCGTCCGAGCCGCGTCCGACTCGCCCCCGCAGCTGGTGCAGCTGGGCGAGCCCCAGGGCTTCCGCATTCTCGATGACCATGAGTGTCGCGTTCGGCACGTCGACGCCGACCTCGATCACCGTCGTCGCGACGAGCAGCTGGATCCGGCCGCTCTTGAAGCCGCCCATCGCCTTTTCCTTCTCGGCCGGCGGCTGCCGCCCATGGACCAGTCCGACGCGAACGCCTGGCAGTGCCTCGGCCAGAACCGCCGCCGTCTCCTCGACCGCCTGGTATCGCAACTCCTCGGACTCATCGATGAGAGGGCACACCCAGTACGCCTGGGCACCGGAGCGGCAGGCGTCGAGGATGCGCTGGACGACCTGCGGCCGCCGCTGCTCCGGAACGACCACCGTCTGCACCGGCGTGCGACCGGGCGGCAGCTCATCGATGACCGAGATGTCGAGATCGGCGTAGGCCGTCATCGCAAGCGTTCGCGGGATGGGCGTGGCCGTCATGATGAGCTGATGAGGAAAGCGGCCTGCCCGCAGGCCTTTCTCCTTGAGCTTCAGGCGCTGCTGCACGCCGAAGCGGTGCTGCTCATCGACGATAATCAACGCGAGCTTGTGGAAATTGATTCCTTCCTGGAACAATACATGTGTTCCAACCGCTATTTGTATCTCTCCAGAAGCAATGGTCTCCAGCGCACTCCGGCGAGTCCGAGCCGGCAAGGATCCGGAGACCAGCGCCACCGGAATGCCGAGCGGCTGGAACCAGTCGCGAAGATTGCGCCAGTGCTGCTCGGCCAGCAGCTCGGTGGGCGCCATCAGCGCAGCCTGGCAGCCGGTGCCGGCCGCAAGCGCGGCCGCCGCCGCCGCGACCACAGTCTTGCCGCAACCGACGTCCCCCTGCAGCAGCCGCACCATGGGGCGACTCTCGAGCAGGTCGCCGCGGACGTCTCCGAAGGCTCGCCGCTGAGCGCCGGTGAGCTCGAACGGCAACGACTCGAGCAGGCGCGGCGCGAGGCCCGCCGGATCGCGGAGCGGCCACGCCTCGTCCGCCTGGACGGAGCGCTTGAGCAGCTTGAGGCACAGGTGGTGAGCCAGCAGCTCCTCGAACGCGAGGCGGCGCTGCGCCGGGTGGCGTCCCCTTGCGAGCTCGTCGAGATGGGCCGAGCGCGGTGGCCGATGGACGTAGCGCAATGCCTCGCCGAGCGACGGCAGGTCGAGCGTCGCCAGTACCTCGGGGGGAACCCAGTCGCTGACGCCGGGCGAGCGGCGGTCGGCGGCCTCGAGCTCACTCAGCGCTTGGCCTATCAGCACGCGCAGCCGGCCCTGTGTCAGCCCCTCGGTCGCCGGATAGACCGGCGTCAGCGTCTCCTCGAGCGCCTCGCTCCCGAACACTCGTCGGTATTCCGGGTGGACGATCTCGAGGCCCAGTGGACCGCGCCGCACCTCTCCGAAACAGCGCAGTCGCG
>JASHYG010000307.1 GCA_030043215.1 Gammaproteobacteria bacterium | reverse complement strand
TGCTCGTCTTCCTCATCCAGTGGATCTTCCTCGGCGATCTGCGCAGCGCGCTCATCGTCGGGCTCACGATTCCGTTCGCGCTGCTCCTTGCGGTGATCGTCCTCGTGGTGCGCGGGGAGAGCGCGAACCTGCTCTCCCTGGGAGCGGTCGACTTCGGCATCATCGTCGACTCGGCGGTGATCGTGATGGAGAACATCTTCCGGAACCTGCAGCGGTCCCCCGAGGCGCGCCAGAGCCTGCTCGATCGGCTGCAGGCGGGCGCCTGGGGCAGGGACCCGACGCGCGCGGAGTCGTCCGCGCCGGTGCACGGCTGGACGGATCGGCTGCGCCTCATCCTCGTCAGCGTCGTCCAGGTGGACCGCGCAGTGCTCTTCTCGGTGCTCATCATCGTGGCGGCCTTCGTGCCGCTCTTCACCATGCAGGGCGTGGAGGGCGCGATCTTCGGGCCCATGGCGCGCACCTATGCCTATGCGCTCACCGGTGCGCTCATCGCGACGTTCACCGTGACGCCGGTGCTGGCCTCGCTGTTCCTCCCGGCGCAGGTGAAGGAGACGGAGACGATCATCGTCCGCGGGCTGCATCGCGGCTACGACTCGGCGCTGCGCTACTCGCTGTCCCACCGCGCGCTCGTGATCGGGGTGGGCATGGTGTTTCTCGCGGGGGCGGCGTTCTGCTGGACTCGACTGGGGAGCGAGTTCCTGCCGCATCTCGACGAGGGAAACCTGTGGATCCGCGCGGAGCTGCCGAGCACGCTGTCGCTGGAGGACGGCACGGCGGCGACGCGCAAGATGCGCGAGATTCTCATGCAATTCCCGGAAGTGGTGACGGTCGTCTCGCAGCATGGCCGCCCGGACGATGGCAGCGATGCCTCGCCGTTCTCGAACGTCGAGCTCGACGTGCCGCTCGAGCCCTCGAGCAAGTGGCCGCGGGGTCTCACCAAGGACGAGCTCATCGATCGGATCCTCGCGAAGTTCGAGGCGGCCCTGCCGGGCGTCTCGTTCAACTTCTCGCAGTACATCCAGGACAACATCGAGGAGGCGATGTCGGGCGTCAAGGGCGAGAATTCCGTGAAGATCATCGGTCCGAGCCTCGAGACTCTGACGGCTCTCGCGGGCCAGGTTCGCGATCAGATGGCGCGGGTGCGCGGGATCACCGACCTCGGCGTGTTCCCCGTTCTCGGGCAGCCGGACCTCGACATCCGCATCGATCGCGCCGAGGCCGCGCGCTACGGCCTCAACACCGGCGATGTGAACACGGTCATCCAGGCGGCGCTCGGCGGGGCGGTCGCGACCGAGGTGCTCGAGGGTGACCGACAGTTCGATCTCGTCCTGCGCTACCAGCAGGCCTACCGCGACAGCATCGAGAAGATCCGCAATCTCGAGGTCGGTTATCAGACGAGCAACGATACCGTGGGATACGTGCCGCTCAAGGATCTCGCGAGCATCGAGCTCACGACCGGCGCCTCGTGGATCTATCACGAGGGCGGGGAGCGGTTCATCCCCGTCAAGTTCAGCGTCCGTGATCGGGATCTCGGCGGAGCCGTGTCGGAGGCGCAGGCCCGGATCGCAAGCGAGGTGCGGCTGCCGCCGGGCTACCGGATGGAGTGGTCGGGTGAGTATGGAGAGCTCAAGGACGCGCAGCGCCGCCTCGAGGTGATCGTCCCGGTGAGCCTGGTGCTGATCCTCGGTCTGCTCTACAGTCTCTTCAACTCCATCAAGGAGTGCCTGCTCTCCCTCACCGGGATTCCGTTCGCGGTGGCGGGCGGGGTGCTCGGACTGTATCTGACCGGACGCGACTTCAGCATCTCCGCGGCGATCGGCTTCATCTCGCTGTTCGGCGTCTCGGTCATGATCGGCATTCTGCTCCTCAGCCATTACAGGCGGGCGAGGCGGCGCGGCTTGCCGCCGGCGGAGTCGATGTTCGAGGCGGCCTCGAGCCTCATGCGCCCGCTCCTCATGATGAGCCTTGCCGCCGGCATCGGGTTGCTGCCTGCGGCGGTCTCGACCGGTATTGGCAGCGAGGTGCAGCGGCCGCTGGCCACGGTCGTGGTGGGAGGAATGCTGTTCAGCTCGATCATGCTGCTCCTCGTGGTGCCGGTGCTGACGATGGTATTGCTCGGCGAGAGCCGCAACCGGCCCGATCAGCCTGCACCGGGGTCGTGAGGCATGTTGAGAGTGCGCCTCGCATTGTCGTGTGTCGCCGCCCTTGCGGCGCTGCCGCTCGTATCCGGATGCGTTGTCGGGCCGAATTACCGGCGTCCGGCGACACCACCCGCCAGCGGCTACACGCCGGGACCTTTGCCGCCGGCGACGGCCTCGGTGCGTGGCCCGGAGGGCGCCGCTCAGACCTTCAACACCGCACGCTCGATCTCCGCGCAGTGGTGGACGCTCTTTCGCTCGCCGGCGCTCAACCAGCTGATCGAGCGCGCCTTCGCCGCGAACCCCACGATCGATGCGGCAGTCGCTGCCTTGAGGGAAGCTCAAGAGAGCGTCTACGCCCAGCGCGGATATTTCTATCCGACGGTGCAGGCGAGCTACCAGGGCGAGCGCACCAAGCTCTCGGGCAACACGGCGACCTCGAGCGCTCCGGGCATCCAGGGCAACGGCGAGAACATCGCGCCGTCCGGCCCCGCGCAGCCCGTCACGTACAACTTCCACACCGCCCAATTGACGGTCGGCTATGTTCCCGATGTCTTCGGCGCCAACCGCCGGCAGGTCGAGTCGCTGCAGGCTCAGGCGGATGCGGCGCGCTTCCAGCTCGAGGCCGCCTACGTGACGCTGGCCTCCAACGTGGTCGCTGCGGCGCTCCAGGAGGCTTCGACCCGCGCGCAGATCGCCGCAGTGCAGTCGATCATCGACGCCAGCGAGCGCTCGCTCCAGATTCTGCGCAATCAGCGTCGCCTGGGGTACGCGGCGCGGCTCGACGTGGCGCAGCAGGAGCTGGCGCTCGCGCAGGCCCAAGCGCTGTTACCGCCGCTCACGCGCCAGCTCGAGCAGACTCGGGACCTCATTCGGATGCTGGCCGGCAACGCCCCGGACCACGATGTGCCGGAGACTTTCACGCTTGCGGCGCTGCACTTGCCCGAGCAGCTGCCCCTCTCGCTGCCCTCGCAGCTCATCGAGCAGCGCCCCGACGTTCGGGCCGCGGAGGCGCAAGTCCGCTCGGCGAGTGCCCTCGTGGGAGTGGCCGTCGCGAATCGCCTGCCGCAGTTCTCCCTCACGGCCGCGCTCGGCGGCCAGGCGACCGACATCACGCAGATGTTCGAGAGCGCTGGGACCTTCTGGGACATCATGGGGAGCGCATCTCAGCCGCTGTTCGATGCGGGCACGCTCAAGCATCGCCAACGCGCAGCGGAGCAGGCGCTGGCGCAAGCGGCCGCGCAGTATCGCAGCACCGTGCTCACGGCCTTTCAGGACGTGGCGGACACTCTGCATGCGCTCTACTCGGACGCCGACGCCCTGAAATCGGCGGAGGCGGTCGAGCAGGCCGCTCGCGTCACCCTGGAGATCTCGCGTAGGCAGCTCCAGAGTGGATACACCAATGGGCTCGCGGTGCTCACCGCGCAGCAGGCGTATCAGCAGGCGGTCATCGCGCGAGTGCAGGCGCAGGCGGCGCGGCTCGGGGACACGGCGGCGCTGTTCCAGGCGCTGGGGGGCGGATGGTGGAACCGAGGCCGGTGACCGTTCTCGCCTCCGCTCGCGCGGCCCCTTAAGATACGCGCTCCTCGCGCTCGCGGCCGCATTTGAGGGGGAAGGGTGAGACGCACGCTGACATTCGCAACGCTCGCGCTGCTCGGCGGCACCGCCGCGCTCGGCGCCACGACGACATTCGGCGCCGAGACGCCCCGCGAGCCGCCCGCATGGGTGACGGAGTCGCGTCTCACGCACGTGAGCGCCGAGCCCCAGAACTGGCTCACGACCGGACACGACTACAGCGACACGTGGTTCAGCCCACTCTCGAGCCTCAACGACCGTAACGTCGGCGGGCTCGAGCTCGCCTGGCACTACGATCTCGATACGCATCGGGGTCAGGAAGCGACGCCTGTCGTTGTCGACGGCGTCATGTACACGACGAGCGCGTGGAGCAAGGTTCAGGCTTTCAACGCCGCGACGGGCGGACTGCTGTGGCAATTCGATCCGAAGGTGCCCGGCAAGATTGCCTTCTATGCCTGCTGCGACGTAGTGAACCGGGGCGTTGCGGTCTGGAGGGGGCGCGTCTACGTTGCGACGCTCGACGGCCGGTTGATCTCGCTCGATGCGCTCACCGGCAAGCCGATCTGGTCGGTGCTCACCGTCGATCCCCGCCGTCCGTACACCATTACCGGTGCGCCGCTCGCGGTAGCCGGCCGCATCATCATCGGCAACGCAGGCGCGGAGTACGGAGTGCGCGGGTACGTGAGCGCCTACGACGCCGTGACCAGCAAGCTCCTGTGGCGGTTCTACACCGTTCCGGGCGACCCGGCGAAGGGCTTCGAGAGCCCCGCGCTCGCGCGCGCGGCGAAGACCTGGCCGGAGGGCTGGTGGAAGAGCGGCGGCGGCGCGACGGTCTGGAATTCGTTCTCCTACGATCCTGAGCTCGATCTGCTCTACTTCGGGACCGGCAACATCCAGCCCTGGGGGC
>JASHYG010000306.1 GCA_030043215.1 Gammaproteobacteria bacterium | reverse complement strand
CCGTTCACCTGGGCGCTGCTTGCGGCAGCCGCCGTGCTCGGCAACACCGTCAATTACGCCGCCGGCCGCATCGTCGGCCCGCGGGCATTCACGGGCCGCTATCGCCTGCTGCGTGTCGAGCATCTGCGCCGGACGGAGGATTTCTTCAAGCGCTACGGCGGCATGACGGTCGTGCTGACCCGCTTCGTGCCCATCATCCGTACGCTCGCGCCGTTCGTCGCCGGGATCGGCCGCATGCCGTACGCGCGCTTCCAGATCTACAACGTCGTGGGCGGCCTCGCCTGGACGGCGCTCTTCATCTGGGGCGGCTATCTCTTCGGGAACATCCCCACGGTCAAGGTCCACTTCGGCCTCGTCACGCTCGCGATCATCGCGATCTCGCTCCTGCCGATGGCCTGGACGGCCTTGCGGGCCGCTCGCACAGCCTGACGCCGGGTTGCTCCCGGCTCAGGGTCCGGCGACGGTGACGCGATTGCGCCCTTCGTGCTTGCTGCGGTAGAGCGCGCCGTCCGCCTGGCGCAGGAGCGCCTCGGCCGCGGCGGCGATGGAGCCGCCGGCATCGAGGGAGGCGACGCCGAAGCTCGCCGTGACGACGATCCCGCCGGCAGCGGTCGCGAACGGCGTGGTGGCGCAGTAGCTGCGGATCTTCTCGGCGGTCTTCGCCGCGCCTCCGAGGTCGGTCTCGGGAAGCACGACGACGAACTCCTCGCCGCCGTAGCGCGCGACCCAGTCGCTCGACTGGCGGATCGAGAACTTGGCGAGATCGACGAAGCCACGCAGGACATCGTCTCCGACCTGATGCCCGTGCTCGTCGTTGATCTTCTTGAAGAAGTCGAGATCCGCCATGACCGCGGCGAGCGGGCGCCCATAGCGCCGCGCGCGCTCCACCTCGTGGATCAGCTGATCGTTCAGATAGCGGCGGTTGAAGGTGCCGACGAGCGGATCGGTGATCGAGAGGAGCTTGATCTGCTCGTTCGCGTCCCGCAGCAATTCGTTCGCCTCCCGCAGCGATTGCTCGAGCCGCACGACGCGCTGTCCGGCCTTCAGGCGCGCGAGCAGCTCCGCCTCGTTCGGCGGCTTGCGGATGTAGTCGTCGGCGCCCGCCTCCAGCCCGGTGACGAGACTCTCCGTGGACCCATGGCCCGTGAGGAGCAGGACGTAGAGATAGCCGGGCAGCTGCGACTGCGCCTCGCGCACGCGCTGGCACAGCGTCACCCCGTCCATGCCGGGCATGTCCCAGTCGGTGACCATCATCTGGATCCGGCCCGTCGAGATCTTCTCGAAGGCCTCCTCGCCGTTGGCGGCGGTCTCGACGGCATAGCCCGCGCGGCGCAGCAGCCGCTGCATCAGCAGGAGCTGCGTGGGCTCGTCCTCGACGAGCAGCAGCCGCAGGGGAGACTCCGCGCTCATGCCACCTGTGCCTCGATGAAGCCGGCACATTCCCGGATCGCGCTGACGATCTGCTCCACGAGCTCCTCGAGATCCGCCGCGGACCGCGTGGCCGAGCTGCGCTCGAGCACCGCGGCGAGATCGCCGACCCGCTGCGCACAGACGCTGCCGCTGCCGCCCTTGAGCTTGTGAGCGAGCGTGCCGAGCAGCGCGCGGTCGTCCGCCGCGAGCGCGCGCCGCAGCTCATCGACGATCCGGCCGCTGCTCGTGAGGAAGGTCTGGCAGAGCTCCTGGACGAACTCTTGATCCTCGCCGACGATGGTCCGCAGGCGGGCGAGGTCGATCGCCTGCGCGGAGGGCCGTATCAGCGGCAGCGACGCCATCGCGGCGCCTGCGCCTCCGAGGCCGTGACGGGAAAGAGTCTCGCCGAGCCGCACGGGCTCGAGCGGCTTGGTGAGCAAGCCGTCCATCCCCGCCGCGAGGCAGCGCTCCAGCTCGTCGGTCATCGCGCTCGCCGTGAGCGCGATGATCGGCGTGCGGCGCTCGGCGGTCTCGTGGCGGCGGATCTCCTTCGTCGCGGCGAGTCCGTCCATCACAGGCATCTGCACGTCCATCAGGATCAGATCGTAGCGCGCCCGCGCGCAGAACTCGACGGCCCGCTGGCCGTTCTCTGCGATCTCCACCTCGCATCCGAGCCGCTCGAGGAAGCGCCGCGTGACCTGCTGGTTCACGCTGTTGTCCTCCACGACCAGCACCCGCCCGCGGTAGCGGGGCGGGCCCTTGTCGCCTGCGAGCGAGCCGCGCGTGATCATGCGCTGCAGCGAGGTGGCCGCGCTGGAATCGAGCTCGAGCACCTGCTCGACGCAGGCGCGCAGCTCCCGCCCGCGTACGGGCTTCGTGAGATAGCCCGCGAACCCGAGCTCCTGCAGCCGCTGGATGTTGCCGTGGCGGTCGAGAGAGGTGAGCATGATGAGCTGGGTGTCGTCGAGCTCCGGAATCGATCTCACGCGTGTCGCGAGCAGGCCGCCGTCGGCGTCCGGCATCTGATCGTCGGCGATGACCACGTCGAAGCGGTGGCCTGCGCGCGAGGACTCGACGAGCTCGCGGAGCGCCTCCGCGGCGTTGCCGGCGGTCTCGACGGTGTAGCCCGCCGGCCGCAGCTGCCCGCAAAGCACGCGCTGATTGGTCTCGTTGTCGTCCACGACCAGCACACGCCGGTCCCGAGGACTCACGGATGCCGGGACGACGGGCGTCGCGATGCCATCGACCAGACGGCACGGCAGCGTGAACGTGAATGCCGAGCCCTCACCGAGCTCGCTCGTGACGCTCACCTCGCCGCCCATCAGCTCGACGAGGCGCTTGACGATGGAGAGCCCGAGGCCGGTCCCGCCGTAATGGCGCGTCGTCGAGGCGTCGGCCTGCACGAACGGGCGGAACAGCCTTCCGAGCACCTCCGGCGACATGCCGGCGCCGGAGTCGCGAACCTCGAAGCGCAGCAGTACCCGTCCGGCCTCCGCGGCCACGACGGCGGCCTCCATCACGATCTCGCCCTGCTGGGTGAACTTCACGGCGTTGCCCGTGAGGTTGGTGAGGATCTGCCGCAGGCGATGCGGGTCGCCGAGCACGAGGTCGGGAATGGAGGGATCCACGTTGACGATGAGCTCGAGATTCTTGGCCGCGGCCTGCACCGCGAGCATCGTGCCCACGTCCTCCACGCATTCCCGCACGTCCATCTCGACCCGCTCGATCTCGAGCTTGCCGGCCTCGATCTTGGAGAAATCGAGAATGTCGTTGAGCACGCCGAGGAGCGAGGTCGCGCTCGCGCGGATCGTCTCCGCGAACTCGCGCTGCACCGGCTCGAGCGAGGTGTCGAGGAGGAGCTCCGTCATCCCGAGCACCCCGTTCATCGGAGTGCGGATCTCGTGGCTCATGTTGGCGAGGAACTCGCTCTTCGCGCGGTTGGCGGCCGCGGAGGCTTCCTTGGCGGCGACCAGCGCGGCCTCCGCGTCTCTCTGCGTCGTGATGTCCTGGATGGAGCCGGAGAACCGCGTCGGCCTGCCGTCGGCATCGCGCTCGCAGCGGCCGCGCGCGCGGAACCACCGCCAATCGCCCGAGCGGGTCGGGAGCCGATGAGTCACATCGTACGGGGCCCCATCCTCGAAATGCCGCCGCATCGACTCCGCGACGCGCTCTCGATCCTCGGGGGTCATCAGCTCGGCGAGCACGCGCGGCATGGGCTCGTCCGCGCCGTAGCCGAGCATCTCGCGGATGCGGGGCGAGTACCACATGCGGTCCTCGGCGACGACGTAATCGAAGAAGCCGTCGGAGCTGCCGCGGATCGCGCGCTCGAGCCGCTCCTCCGCCTCGATGCGCGCAGCCTCGGCCATCTTCCTCAGCATGATGTCCTGCATCGAGCCGGAGAGCGTCAACGGGCGCCCTGCGTCGTCCCGCTCCACCTTGCCGCGAACGCGAAACCAGCGGTAATCGCCGCTCTGCATCCGCATCCGGATCTCGCAGTCGTAGGGCGCGCCCTGCTCCAGATGCGCGTGCCTCACCGCGGTGATGACCGGCAGGTCGTCGGGGTGGATGTCCTTCGCCATGATCGCGCGGGTCGAGGTCAGCTCGCGCTCCGGATAGCCGAGGAGCGCGCGCTGGCGCGGCGATCCCCACATCATGTCGGTCGCGATGTTCCACTCCCAGAGCCCATCCTGGGTGCCGTGCATCGCCCGCTCCAGGCGTCCGCGCATCCGCCGCAGCTCCTCCTGCGCCTGTCTCTCCTCGTGAACGTCGATGAGCGATCCGGCGAAGCTCGTGAGGCGGCCGAGCTGGTCGCGCTCGACGGCGCCTCGCGTCCGAAACCAGCGCCACTCGCCGTCGGCTCTCCGCATTCGCAGCTGGATGTCGTACGGCGCGCCATCGGTGATGTGCTGCTGGAACGCGGCGGCGACGCGAGGCGCGTCCTCGGGATGCACGCGGGCGCGGAACTCGCTCGCGGACATGCGCACGTCGCGCGGCGGGTTGCCGAGGAGCTCCTCATGCGTTGCCGAGCACCACACCGTCTCGGTGCCGAAGTCGTAATCCCAGTGCCCCTCGGAGCTCGAGCGGGAAGCACGCGCGAAGCGTACGTGTATCTCGTGCAGATCCGTCACGTCCTGGAACGCGCCGGAGAGGCGGGTCGTCACACCGTTCGTGCGCTCGGCCACGCCGATCGCGCGTACCCAGCGCCTCTGCCCCGTCGCCGTGATGAACGGAACGGTGTGGTCGAAGGAGACTCCGTGCTCGATGGCATCCTTGAGCGCCTTCTCCACGACCGGCTGGGCTTCCGGCGCGTAGAACTCGATGGTGCTCGCCAGCTCGAGGGGAGTGGCGGGATCCACCTCGTGGATCCGGTAGACCTCCTGCGACCAGATGGGCGTCATGGTCGCGAGGTCGATCTCCCAGCCGCCGATCCGCGCCATGGTGGCGACCGTATCGAGCAGCCGCTGCCCGCGGCGCAGCTGAGCTTCCGCCGCTTCCGTGCGCGCGAGCGCGGCCTTGAGGGCCGCATTGGTCTCGAGTGCCTGAGCCGCCTCGCTCTGCGCGCGCGCCTGGGCGAGGTTCGCGCGCTTGTGCCACACGCCGAGCGAGGCCGCCACCCAGATGGCAACGATGGCGAGCACGCGGTCGGCGACGTGCGGCCACACGAGCGCAGTGTGCGGCGCGGCGATCCGCGCCAGGGCGAACGCCGTGCACGCGACCGCTGCGTTCCATGTGTACCCGGTGCGCGGAATCCACAGGCTCGCCAGCACGATCGCGATGTACCCGATTCCCGCTCCGGAGCCGAGCGGCAGCCACAGGTCGACGAGAAAGACGGCGAGCAGCAGCCCGATGAGCCACACCGGCCGCACGCGGACCTCCGATCCGGACTCGAAGCCGCGCTCCGACACAGTTTTCGCGGGGTTCCACATGGGTCAGGACTTGGGTGGAGGCGTCCCCCTCGGAATACGCCGGACGCTCACGAGATGGGCTGGCACGGATAACGCCCAAGGCATAGTGCGGAAGAAGCCGTATGCCGTCCGAGTGATACGTCACAATGGATGCGTGGCAGAATTGGGGTATGACCGACCGCACACGGGGATACGCGTACCGAATTGACGTCACGGCGCCAGCGACGGTTGCGTGGGAGGCGCTCACGACGTCCGCGGCACTGAATCGGTGGTGCTCGGCCGGCGCGGAGATCGACGCCCGGGAGGGCGGCTCGTTCCGGGCGAATGTGGATCGTGTCACGGAATTAGAGGCGCATATCGACGTTTTCAGGCCGCAGTGCCGAATGCGTCTCATCCACCTTCCCTCGTCCGCGCTGCCGCCGACCGACAGCACTCTCATCGACGACTTCGTCCTCGACGCGTCCGAGAGCCGGACCATCGTCCGCTTGCTCGGCTCCGGCATTCCGAGCGCCTCGGACTGGGATACGATCTATCTGCGTCAGCGCACGGGCTGGGAGCGGGCGATGGCTCGCCTCAAGGTCCTGATCGACAGCGGGGTGGCGGAGGGACGCAATGGACGAAGCTGAGGGGTTCTTTCCTGAGCGGAGACTGCTGGCCTACCGGCGGTCGCTGCGGTCGGCGGAGCCTGTCCCCCCATCGACCGCAGGACAGAGCGGCTCTGTCTGGGGGACCTGGTGGATCCTGCTCCTCTGCATGGGCCCATCGTACATCCCGATGTGGGTGTCGATATCTCCGCGACACACATCCACCGGCTCCCTGCTGCCGATCCTGATTTTCCTCGCGTGTGCCCTGATCTTCGCCGTCTTTGGGATCGCCGTTGGGATCTACCGGGGACTGCGGACGGAGAAGCTGTTTACCCCGGAGTGAGGGCGTCCCGGCCGACGGCGGTAGAGATCCGCGGGGCCGGCGACTCGACATTTCAGAGCAGCCCCCGTTCCGCGAAGGACATACAGAGCCCGTCACCAACCACGAGATGGTCCAGCACCCGGATGTCTACCAGCGCCAGGGCGTCCCGCAGACGGTTGGTAATGAGCTCGTCGGCGTGGCTGGGCTCGGCGACTCCGGAAGGGTGATTGTGGGCAAGAATCACCGCCGCCGCGTTTCGCGCCAGAGCTGCCTTGACGACTTCTCGCGGATGCACGCTCGCTCCATCGATCGTGCCACGGAACAGCTCCTCGAACGCAATGAGATGGTGTCGAGCGTTCAGGTGCAGGCAGCAGAAGACCTCATACGGCCGGTCGCGAAGCTGCGAGAGCAGAAATTCCCGTGTCGTCTCGGGGCTCGAGACCAGGGGTCCGGCCCGCAGCCGATCGAGGTGATGGCGCCGGGCGAGCTCGAGCGCCGCGCGGAGCAGCGCATAGCGCGCGGGGCCCAGGCCGAGCTGGCTCAGGCACTCGCTGCGGTCCGCCCTCAGCAGCTCGCGGATGGAGCCGAACCGCTCGATCAGCTTGCGGGCCAGATCGACGGCGGAGCTGCCTCGTACTCCGGACCCGAGCAGGATCGCGATCAGCTCCGCGTCCGATAGGGCCTCCGAGCCGCGATCGAGGAGCTTCTCACGCGGCCGCTCGGCCTTCGGCCATTCACGAATCGCCATGATGCACCTCGGGGCAAGCCCCCCGGCCCCCAGGCCCGCGAGGGCGCGAGCTTGCGAGCCCGCGAGGGATTCTGGAGGCCGGCGGCCCGAGGCGCCACGCGCTAATCGAGCGAAAGCATGCGATTATTCGCCTGCGCCGGAGCGTGAAGCCCGGCAACCGGAAGCGAGCGGATGAGAATCTACTCCTGGAACGTGAACGGCATTCGAGCCGTGCTGAAGAAGGGGCTGTTTCAAAGCTTCATGGAGACGCATCGCCCCGACGTCCTGTGCCTGCAGGAGACCAAGGCCGAGCGCGGCCAGATCGAGATCGATCTCGCCGGCTATCACGAGTACTGGAACTCCGCGGTGAAGAAGGGCTACTCGGGGACCGCGATCTTCTCCAAGGCCGAGCCGCTCTCGGTGATCAACGGCTTTCCGCGGGTCTTCGCCGAGCGGTTCAAGTTCGCGGACGAGCTCGAGCGGGACAGCAGCGAGGAAGGCCGCGTCATCACAGCGGAATTCCCGAAGCTCTACGTCGTCACCGTCTACACGCCGAACGCCAAGGACGACTTGAGCCGGCTCGCGCTGCGACACCGGCAGTGGGACCCCGCCTTTCTCCTCTACTGCAAGCAGCTCGAGCGGCGCAAGCCGGTCGTGTTCTGCGGGGATCTCAACGTCGCCCACACGGAGCTCGATCTCGCCAACCCCGGGCCCAATCGCGGCAAGAAGGGGTTCACGGACGAGGAGCGCGCGGGATTCCAGAACCTGATCGATGCCGGCTTCATCGACACGCTGCGCCTCTACAAGCAAGGCAAGGGCTACTACACGTGGTGGAGCCACTTCGCCAACTCGCGGGCGCGCAACGTCGGGTGGAGAATCGACTACGTTCTCGTCTCGCCGCAGCTGCGCAGCGCCGTGACAGCCGCGGAGATCCATCCCGAGGTGATGGGAAGCGATCACTGCCCCGTCAGCATCACGCTTGCGGCGTAGCTGCGCATGAGACGCCGGAATACCCGCACATGAAGCGCGAATCGGGCCATCAGGGACTGGATCACCTTCTCGACAGCAACCGCCGCTGGGCCGAGGGCTCGGTGCGGGAGGACCCGACGTTCTTCCAGCGGCTCGTCGAGCAGCAGGCGCCGAAGTACCTGTGGATCGGCTGCGCCGACAGCCGCGTGCCGGCCAACGAGATCGTGGGTCTCCTGCCGGGCGAGCTCTTCGTGCACCGGAACGTCGCGAACCTCGTCGTCCACACGGACCTCAACTGCCTCTCGGTGCTGCAGTACGCCGTGGAAGTCCTGCGCGTGGAGCACGTGATCGTCTGCGGACATTACGGCTGCGGCGGAATTGCCGCGGCGGAGCGGGCCACGCCGCTCGGGCTCATCGACAACTGGCTGCGGCACATCCAGGACGTGGCCGAGCGCCGCCGCGCGGTGCTTGCACCGGAGACGGACCGGGCCCGCCGCGCCGACCGGCTCTGCGAGCTCAACGTGCTGGAGCAGGCGCACAACGTGTGCCGCACGACGATCGCGCAGGATGCCTGGAGCAGGGGCCAGCCACTCTGCGTGCATGCTTTGATCTATCGGCTGTCGGACGGCTTGTTGCAGGATCTCGGCTTTGCCGCCTCGACGCCGGCGGAGCCGGCCGCGGAGCTTGCGAGCGCGATCGAGCGGATCGAGGCGCGCGTGAAGCGCCGCTGAGGCGCGGTATCCGCGCCCGCGCTAGGGCCCCGGCTGGCGTTCGCCGGCCGGGACGCCGCGTGAGCCTGCCAGCGCCTTCTCGAGCGCCGCGGTGAGCGGCTTCAGGAAGAAGGATCCGGCCGGCATCACGTCAGCGCGGACGCCGCGAGCCTCGAGCGCAGCCGCCACGACGGGCCCCACGGCCGCGACGAGGGTCTTGCCGAGCGCCTGGCTGACGAGGTGCCCGAGTCCGGCGGAGTAGAGGCGCTCCACCTGCGACGTGCTGGTGAATGCGATGGCATCCACCGTGCCCGACGCCATCCGCTCGAGCAGCGCGCGGACAGCCCGATCATCGGCCTCGTCGGCATAGACGTAAGGGGCGACCGGCAGGACGCTCGCGCCGGCGCCGCTCAGGAACTCGATGAGAGGCCGGTTCGGCTCGGTGCCGTAGAGTTGCAAGCCGACGCGGCGGCCTGCGAGATCCACCCGGCGCAGCGTGCCGATGATCCCCGCCGTGGTCGGCGGCTCGGCGGGAAGGTCGGTGCCGAGCCCGAGCTCCCTCAGCGCGCGCGCCGGCTTCGGGCCGCGCGTGATCTTCCGTACCCGTCCGAGCTCGCGAACGAACGGCGCTCTCAAGGAAGGCTCGTGTCGCTCGATGCACCCGATGATTCTGCGCAGGCCCTCGCCGGTGAGCAGGATGAGGTCGTCGCAGGCGCCCTCCGAGATCCGGCGGGCCCACGCGAGCACCGGCGCGGGGTCCGGCGCGTCGCGGATGGCGACCAGCGGACAGCGCAGCACGCTTGCGCCCCGGCGCTCCAGCAACCCGGCGAAGACGTCGAGCTCGCGAGTCTCAGGCACCGCGATCGTTCGTCCGGCAAGCGGTGAGGGACTCATGGGGGGAGCTTAGTACGCCGGCGCTCCGGGCGCACTTGCCGCTCGCGGCCGGCACCTCGAGGCGTGCGCTCGCATCCTGCGGAAGCGCCCAGACGAGCCAGCGCTCGCGCAAGGTGACCACCAGCACGAACGCAAGCGCGGCGAGCGCCCCGAAGACGGCGAAGCCGAGCTGGTAACTGCCCGTGCCCTGCCGCGCGATTCCCATCACCACCGGCAGGTAGAAGCCGCCGATGCCTCCCGCCGCGCCGATGATGCCGGTCATCAGTCCGGTCTGCTCCTTCCAGCGGTGGGGGACCAGCTGGAACGCCGCTCCGTTTCCGAGCCCGAAGCAAAGATAGAGCGTGGCAAGCAGCGCGATGCCGCCGCTCAAGGACGGCATGAGCGTCGCGAACCCGAAATTCGCAAAGGCGACGCCGAGCAGCACCACGAGCAACGCCCGCACGCCCGAGACGCGATCGGCGATGAGTCCTCCGACCGGGCGGACCATGGCGCCGGTGAAGGAGAGCACGCCCATCACGAGCCCCGAATGGACCTTCGAGATCCCATATTGAGTGGTGAGCAGCAAGCTCACGTACGAGGACATGCCGACGAATCCGCCGAAGGTGATGCTGTACACCAGCATCAGCACCCAGGCGTCACGCTCCGCGAGGACGGCGAGGTACTTGCGGGGAAGAACGGCGAGGGCGAGCAGAGCGCCGAGCAGCGGCAGCAGCAGCTGTCCCCTCTCCTGCGAGCCGAGCGCGCCGCCGCTCACGAGGAGAACCAGCGCGGTGAGACCCGTGAACGCGGCCGCGAGCCCGGCGAAGGCACGCGCCACGCTGCCGCTCTTCGCGCTCTCATCGCGCGCCCAGAGCAACATGGCCGCCGCGGCGAGCGCGAGCAGCGGCAGCACCGCAGCCGTCGCGCTCCGCCAGCCGAAGCGCTCGGCAAGCCCGGGGAGCAGGAATCCGTCGAGCACCGCTCCTACGTTGCCCGCTGCGGCGAGTCCGAGCACCAGGCCCTGCACGCGCGGCGGATAGCTGCTGCCCGCAATGGGCAACGCGATCGCGAAGCTGGCGCCTCCCACGCCGAGGAACGCTCCGAGAACGAGCAACAGGTCGTAGCCCGGCGTCACGGGCGTGAGGAGCACGAGCGAGGGGACGGAGGAGAGCGTGATGCCGAGCAGGGCGAGCCGCCTGCCGTCGACGCATTGAAACAGATTGCCGAGCGTCACCCGGACGATGGACGCGGCGAGCACCGGCACGGCCACGAGGAACGCCGACTGCGCGGGCGACAGGGAGATCTGCCTCGCGATGAATGGGGCGAGCGGTCCGAACAGGACCCACGCCGTGAATCCCGTGTCGAAGTACACGAAGCAGGCGATCAGGGACTTCCAGTTTCCGCTGCGCAGGGACGCCATCAGACGGCTCATCGAGACTCTCCTGCCCAAGTGAGCAAAAAAATGCCGCCAACTCGTACGCATGCCGCAAATGCGTACGGTTGGCGGCGTTGCCTCCAGCAGATCCGGTCTTGAGACCTGCCTCATGCCGGCGGGGGATGCCATCCGGCACGGGAGGACCGGTGCAACGACCGTGCCACAACACCCCCGCAAGGCCGGGATCGCTTACGGACCAGATACTTAAGCGCACGGCGAGGCGGCGCATGCCGCCACTCACGCGCGCATCCGTGACTCGACGAGGGGCAACAGGCGGCCGCACGCACGCAGATCGTGCGCCGCCGCCCGGCTCAGCGGCTCTGGCGCTCGAGGTACTCGGTGAGGGCGGCGGGATCGAACACGCCACCGTCGAAGAAGCGCTCGATCTTCGAGTCCTCGTCCGGCAGCCGTACGCCGAGCGGATCGACGGCGTGGCGATAGAGATCCGGGCGATAGGTGCGGCGCGCGGCGGCGGCATTCTCCCCGGAATGCATCACCTGGCCCCAGCGCACCATCTGCGTGTAGAGCCACAGGGCGTGACTGGTCCACGGAAAGGTCGCATCGTGGCTCGCCGCCGAGAAGAATCCCTCGACGTGTCGAGCCGCGCAGCCGGGCAACAGCACGAAGCGGCTCGCGAGCGCGCTGCGCAGCAGCTCGGCGGCCGTGCCGACGTAGCGAGGCTCCGCGAGAATCCGCGCGAGCTCGGCATGATTCTCGGGCTGCTCGCACCACGAGGAGGCGCGGTGGATCGCGCGCACGAGCGCCGCGAGCTCCTGCGGGTGGCTCTCGGCCCATTCGCGGCGGCATCCGAGCACCTTCTCGCCGCTCTGCGGCCAGATGGCGGTGGTCGCCATGAGCATCACGCCGGCGCCGGCCTGCACGGCAACGCTGCTCCACGGCTCGCCGACGCAGAAGCCGTCGATCTGGCCCGCGCGCAGCGCGTCCACCAGGAATGGCGGTGGAATCACGACGAGACGCACATCGCGATCCGGATCGATGCGGCTGCCGGCTAGCCAGTAGCGCAGCACGTAGTTGTGGGAGGAGAAGGGATAGACCGTGCCGAAAGTGAGCGGCTCGCGCCCGGCCCGCTCCCGTCCCATCACGACCGCGCGCATCGCGGCGCCCTGCGCGGCCGCGGTACCGCCCACCGCCGCCCCGGCCGCCGCCATCTGCTCCCACAGCGCGACTGAGACGGTGATGGCATTGCCGCCGAGACCGAGCGCGCACGGCGCGACGAGCGGAACGCGCACGTGCCCGATCCCGAGCGTCGAGGCGACGGCCATCGGCCCGAGCATGTGCGCAGCATCGAAGTGTCCGATGATCGTGCGGTCGCGGATGTTGGCCCACGAGGTCTCGCGGACGAGAGTGAGCTCGACGCCTTCCTCGGCCGCGAAGCCCCGCTCGGCGGCCGCGACCAGCGATGCGCCGTCGAGCAGCGGCATGAAGCCCACTTTGATCATATCCCGCGCGCGCCTCCGGATAGCAGGGTTCATTTCAGATCGGGCGACCTCAGCAGCCGCGCCGCGGTGAGCAGGCTCTGCGCCACCTCGGCGAGCCGCCGGTTCTCGTTCATCGCCGCCTTGCGCAGCAGCGCATAGGCCTCCTCCTCGGTGAGGCTGCGCTCCTTCATGAGGATCCCCTTCGCACGATCGATGATCTTGCGGTCCTCGAGCGCCTGCTTCGCGTGCTCGAGCTCGTCGCGGATGCGGTTGAACGCGTGGAAGCGGCTCACGGCGAGCTCGAGAATGGACTTCACCCGCTCCTTTTTCAGTCCATCGACGACGTAGGCGCCGACGCCCGCATCCACAGCGGCGGCGATCATGTCGGTGTCCGACCGGTCCACGAACATGGCGATCGGCCGCCGCACGCTGCGCGAGACCTGGAACATCTGCTCGAGGACATCCCGGTTGGGGTTCGCGAGATCGATGAAGATCACATCCGGATCGGCATCGAGAATCCGGCGCAGCAGGTTTTGCATGTCGCGGACCACGATCACGTCCGCGCAGCCCGCCTCGCGCAGGCCCTCCTCCAGAACGGACGCCCGCAATATGTTCTGGTCGACCAGCAGAATCCTCATGCCGCTCTCGCTCATGAGCCGGGAGGTTGCAACGCTCGTGCCGATCTCGCCGGCGGGGCTCGCACTCACGGGTCCCGCGAAATCGCCGGGCGAGGCGACGCCGCAGGCGCACGGGCTCAGCCCGCGATGCACGAACATCGTGCGCCGCGGCTTCCCGTTGCCCCATCTCAGGTCGGCGGGCGGGCCCTCCAGGGCGCGGTGTCCGCGTGATTCGCCGTAAGTCCTTGTATGCGCGGCGGGGAGAGCTTCCTCCGGGCCGCGGGCGGCGTGGCATACGGGTTGCATCGTCGATCCTCGCTTGGACGAGTTCGTCCCCTCGGGCTCGTCGCGAGGGTGGGCCCAATCTCGGCCCGCCACGGCAGCGCCGCCGATCTCGTGCCACGAGCCCCCGTGGCACGATTTCGGTCGGCGCTTTTTTTTGCAACGAGGAAGGACCGCGAGCCATGCAGGGCAAGATCGTCGTCGCCGGCAACGGAATGGTCGGCCAGCGCTTCCTCGAGGCGCTGGCGGAAAGCTCGGCCAACCTCGATGTGACCGTGTTCGCCGAGGAGAGCCGCGCGGCGTACGATCGCGTTCGGCTCTCGAGCTTTTTCAACGGCAAGACAGCCGGCGACCTCGCACTCGCGCCGCCGGACTTCTTCGAGCGTCACGGCATCGCTCTGCATCTGAGCGAGCGCGTCACCGGCATCGACCGTGAGTCGAAGCTCGTGCGCACGGCGCTCGGCCGCGAGGCGGCCTACGACACGCTGGTGCTGGCGACGGGATCGTATCCCTTCGTTCCACCGGTGCCCGGACGGGATCGCCCCGCGTGCTTCGTCTATCGCACGCTCGAGGACCTGGAAGCCATTCGAGGCGCCGCGCGGGACGCGCGCTCGGGCGCCGTGGTGGGCGGCGGCCTGCTTGGGCTCGAGGCGGCAAAGGCCCTGCGCGACCTCGGGCTCGAGTCACACGTCGTCGAGTTCGCGCCGCGCCTGATGGCGCTGCAGGTCGACGAGCTGGGCGGCGCGCTGCTGCGCCGAAAGATCGAAGCGCTCGGCGTGCATGTGCTCACCGGCAAGAGCACGCGCGAGATCTCCGCGGGCACGGGCGCGCGGCACCGCATGAGCTTCACCGACGGCTCCGAGCTCGAGATTGACCTGATCGTCTTCTCCGCCGGCATCCGCCCCTGCGACGCGCTCGCCCGCAGCGCCGGTCTCGAGGTGGGCGAGCGCGGAGGCATCGTGATCGACGATGCCTGCCGCACGTCCGATCCGTCGATCTACGCGATCGGCGAGTGCGCCCTGTGGAACGGAAAGGCCTTCGGACTCGTGGCGCCGGGCTACCAGATGGCGCAAGTCGCCGCGGCGCACATCGCAGGCGCCAAGGCGCCTACCGCCGGTGCCGCGGTGCGCTTCACGGGCGCCGATCTCAGCACGAAGCTCAAACTGCTCGGCGTGGACGTGGCATCGATCGGCGATGCGCATGCGGCGTCTCCCGGCGCGCAGTGCTACACGTTCGTGGACGAGCGCCGGCAGCTCTACAAGAAGCTCGTGGTGGATGAGTCCGGACGTCGCCTCCTCGGCGGCGTGCTGGTCGGGGACGCGGAGAGCTTCGGCGTATGGCTGCAGATGATGCTCAACGGCCTGCCGCTGCCCGAGCGCCCCGAGGAGCTGATCCTGCCCGCGGCGGGCGGCGGGGCGGCTGGCGCGTCCGGCGCGGCCGGGGCGCGCGGCGGTGTGGAGGCTCCAACGGGTCTCGCGGCGCTGGCGCCCTCCGCCCAGATCTGCTCCTGCAACAACGTCAGCAAACAGGCGATCTGCGCGGCCGTCGAGCAGGGCTGCACCACTCTCGGCGCGATCAAGACAAAGACCCGGGCGTCGACGACGTGCGG
The DNA here is from genome assembly GCA_030043215.1 of Gammaproteobacteria bacterium. Classification (GTDB taxonomy): domain Bacteria; phylum Pseudomonadota; class Gammaproteobacteria; order Steroidobacterales; family Steroidobacteraceae; genus JASHUC01. The sequence goes on along the minus strand of JASHYG010000306.1, from coordinate 295 downwards.
CGGCTGCGCGACGCTCGTCACGCAGATTCTCAACGTGGAGCTCAAGCGCCGCGGCATGGCGGTCGATACCCGTCTCTGCGAGCACTTCCCGTACTCGCGGCAGCAGCTGTTCCATCTCGTCCGCGTGGGCGGCCTCAAGAGCTTCGCCGATGCGCTCGCGAAGCACGGCAAGGGCCTGGGGTGCGACGTCTGCAAACCGGCTATTGCGTCCATCCTCGCCTCCTGCTGGAACGACTTCGTCCTGGCCCCGGACAAGCAGCCGCTGCAGGACACGAACGACTACTACCTCGCCAAC
>JASHYG010000305.1 GCA_030043215.1 Gammaproteobacteria bacterium | reverse complement strand
ACGACCGTAGAGGACGACGTGCACACGGGCTCGAACAGCGTGCTCGTCGCGCCGATCACGGTCGGTGCGGGCGCGACGATTGCGGCCGGATCGACCGTCTCGCAGCACGTTCCCGCCGGGAAGCTCACCATCGGGCGCGCGCGGCAGGTGACGATCGAGGGGTGGCAGCGGCCGAAGAAGAAGCGGCCGTGAGCGCACGCGCGGCCAGAGTGCGCGCGCGGCGAGAGACACTCTACTCTTATCCGGTACGGCCCGTGCCGCGGATGCGCTCGACGAGCGCGGAGGTGGACTTGTCGGGCACGAGCGGCACGACGGCCACCCGTCCTCCCAGCGCCTCGACCAGCTCCCGTCCGACGATCTGCTCGGGCCGGTAGTCCCCACCCTTCACCAGCACGTGCGGCCTCACCGCTTTCAAAGTCTCGAGGGGCGTGTCCTCGTCGAAGATCGTGACGGCATCGACGAAGCTCAGTGCCGCAAGCAGCGCCGCGCGCTCGGCCTGCGGCACGAGCGGGCGCTCCGCGCCCTTGAGGCGGCGCACCGACTCGTCGCTGTTGATGGCGAGCACCAGCACGTCCCCCAACTTCGCCGCGCTCTCCAGCAGCGACAGATGTCCCGAGTGCAGCAGATCGAAGCAGCCGTTCGTGAAGACAATGCGCCGGCCCGCCATGCGCCAGGATGCGGCTCTTGCCGCGAGGGCATCGCGCCCGAGCACCTTCTCATCGGGCCGGGCCGCGAGCGCGTTGCGGATGCTGCTCGGCTCGACGGCGACGGCACCGATCTGTCCCACCGAGACCCCGGCGGCGGCATTCGCGATCTGCACCGCTGCCAGCAGGGGCGCGCGCGCGCCAAGCGACACCCCGAGAGCCGCCACGGCCGTATCACCGGCTCCCGTCACGTCATAAACTTCCCGCTTGACCGCAGGGACCGCGACGTGAGGGCCGTCCGCCGGGACGAGGAGCATGCCGCGGTCGCCGAGCGTGACGACCAGGGCCTCGAGACCCGCTTTCGCAGCGAGCCGACGCGCGACGGACGCGAGGGACTCGACGTCGTCCGGATCGAGCGGGCCGCCGGCGGCGGCCTCGAGCTCCCGCAGGTTCGGCGTGACGGCCGTTGCTCCGCGGTAGCGCGAGAGATCGCGATGCTTCGGGTCGACGATGAGGGGTGCCGCCCCACGAAGCGGCATGACGGCCGCGATCGTCTCGGGGGTCAGGACCCCCTTCGCATAGTCGCTCAGGATGATCGCGTCGGGAGCGGGCTCCCGTGCCAGCTTCGAGACCATGCTCGCCATGGACGGCGCCGGACAGGCTGCGGCGCTCTCCCAGTCGAGGCGCAGCAGCTGCTGGCTGTGGCCGAGCACGCGGAGCTTGCGGGTCGTGGCGCGGCCCCGCAGCTTGATCACCGCCCGGGTATCGATGCCCGATGTGTTGCACAGGTCGAGCAGCTGCTCGCCGGCTGGATCGGCGCCCACGGCCCCCGCCAGGCTCACCGTCGCCCCGAGTACCGCCGCCTGGCGCGCAACGTTCGCGGCGCCCCCCAGCCGGTATTCCGTGTCCCGCACCCGGACGACCGGGACCGGAGCCTCGGGTGAGATTCGATCGACGGCACCCATCACGTACTCATCGAGCATGAGGTCGCCGACCACCCACACTCGAACCCCGGCGTGGCGCTCGAGGATGGCGAGCAGCGCCTCCGGCGGATTCCCGTCTTCGATGTCGCTCATCGCGCCTCCAGCCGGGTGCGTGCCGGCTCGCTCATCGTCCCCTGCATCTCGCTAAACGGTGCCTGCGACGACGGCTCGCGCAAGCGCGGGGAGATCGTCGTATACCGGCACAGCGAGCTCGGCAGCCCCGCCTTCCGGGGAACGGCCCATCCGTGCCTCGACATCGCGCCCCTTGCCGGTGCGGACGAGCGCGGATGCCACCTGGACGCGCGCTGCCGCTTCCAGGTCGCGGGCGTCGTCGCCGACCACGAGAGTCTCGGACGCAAGGATGCCGGATTGCGCGATCGCCGTCTCGATCAGTCCCGGAGCCGGCTTGCGGCATGCGCACCCGGCCTCCGGCGCGTGCGGACAGACGAGCAGCGCATCGAGCGCGCCGCCGGCCGCCGCCGCCTCGGCGAGCATGCGCGCATGGACGGCCTCGAGCTGCTCGGCAGTCATCAATCCCCGGCCCACCCCCGACTGGTTCGTCGCGACGGAGAGGTGCACTCCGGCGCGGCGCAGCATCGTAAGGCCCTCCAACGCACCCGCAATCCAGCGGAAATCCCCCGGCTGCCGGACGTAGCCCGAGTCCGGCGGCTCGCAATTGAGCACTCCGTCTCGGTCCAGAATGAGGTGACGGTATCTCATTGACCTGGGCCCGCGGGACGCGAGCCTGCAGCGCGGACCGCGCTAAACTGGCAGTTTAGCGCCGCCGGCCCCACGGATCGAATGCGGGAGCGAGGATCGACAGCATGTGTGGAATCGTAGGCGCGATCGCCGAGCGCAATGTCGTGCCCATCCTCATGGAGGGCCTGCGGCGGCTCGAGTATCGCGGGTACGACTCGGCGGGCATCGCCGTGGTCAACGGCGACCGCAGCCTCACCCGCCTGCGCACCGTCGGCAAGGTCCAGGCACTGCAGGACACGCTCGACCAGAATCCCCCCCACGGGAAGCTCGGCATCGCCCACACCCGCTGGGCGACGCACGGAGTGCCGAGCGAGCGCAACGCGCATCCACACATCTCCCGTGACGGGCTCGCCATCGTGCACAACGGCATCATCGAGAACCACGAGGAGCTGCGCGCGGAGCTCGCGCGCGGCGGCTACCAGTTCACCTCCGAGACCGATACCGAGGTCATCGCGCACCGCATCCACCATCACTTGAAGACGATGAGCGATCTGTTCAAGGCGGTGCGCGCCACGGTCGCCGAGCTCGAAGGCGCCTACGCGCTCGCCGTGGTGAGCGAGAGCGACTCCGACCGCATCATTCTCGCGCGCGAAGGCTGTCCCGTCGTGATCGGGCTCGGAGTAGAGGAGAATTTCGTCGCCTCCGACGTGTCGGCGCTGCTTGCGGTGACGCGCCGGTTCGTGTTTCTCGAGGAAGGCGACGTGGCGGAGATCCGCCGCAACTCCGTGAAGGTGATCGACAGGGAGGGCAACAGCGTCACGCGGCCGGTGCGCGAGAGCGAGCTCTCCGCCGATGCGGCGGAGAAGGGGCCGTATCGCCACTTCATGCTGAAGGAGATTCACGAGCAGCCGCGCGCGGTGGCCAACACGCTGCAGGAGCGCGTCGCGGGCGGCCGGCTGCTCGAGGCCGCGTTCGGCCCGGCGGCCACCGAGGTGTTCAGGCGCGTGGAGCACGTCCACATCGTCGCGTGCGGGACGAGCTACCACGCGGGGGTCGTCGCGCGCTACTTCATCGAGCAGATCTGCAGGCTCCCCTGCGTCATCGAGATCGCGAGCGAGTACCGCTACCGCAATCCCCTGGTGCCGCGCAATTCCCTCTTCGTGACGATCTCGCAGTCCGGCGAGACCGCCGACACGCTCGCTGCCCTGCGGCTCGCGAAGCAGGCCGGATACCTCTCGACGCTCGCGATCTGCAACGCTCCGGAGAGCTCGCTCGTGCGCGAGTCGGAGCTCGTCATGCTCACCCGCGCGGGCCCGGAGATCGGCGTCGCCTCCACCAAGGCGTTCACGACGCAGCTCGCCGCGCTCGGCATGCTCGTGATCGCGCTCGCGAAGCAGCGCGCCGCCGATGCGGAGCGCGAGCGCGGCCTCGTCACCCGCCTCATCGAGCTGCCGGCGCTCATCGAGCGGACTCTCGAGCTCGACGCCGTGATCCACAAGCTCGCGGAGCGGTTCGCCGAGAAGCGCCATGCCCTCTTCCTCGGCCGCGGCGCGCTGCATCCCATCGCCATGGAGGGCGCGCTCAAGCTCAAGGAGATCTCCTACATCCACGCGGAAGCCTACCCGGCGGGCGAGCTCAAGCACGGCCCCCTCGCGCTGGTGGACGCCGAGATGCCGGTCATCACCGTGGCGCCGAACAACGATCTGCTCGAGAAGCTGAAGTCGAACCTCATGGAAGTGCGCGCGCGCGGCGGCGAGCTCATCGTCTTTGCCGACCCCGAGGCCGGCCTCAAGGACGAGGATGGGGTCACGGTGATCACGATGCCGAAGCACGTGACCTACTTCCAGGCGCCAGTGGTCTACACGGTTCCGCTGCAACTCCTCGCGTATCACGTGGCCATTCTCAAGGGTACCGACGTCGACCAGCCGAGGAATCTCGCGAAGAGCGTGACGGTGGAGTAGCGAGGGAGCGTTTCTCGCGGCGCTTGTGCGACCGAATTGAAGTCGTTACCTTGGAAACAAAGTCGTTTCCTGGCGATTCGACACCTTCGTCTCCAACGGCAATAGTCCACCGCAGGGCTTTCCACCACCCCTCACTGATACCGCCCAGTCCTGACCCGAAGCTGACCACCGCCAAGGTCAGCTGTCGGGCGGCCCGATTCTGCACAGTGATGTGTCGCCTCGGCGGACCCCGCTCATTGCGCGGTTGCCTCGGGATTCCAGTTCTGGATCAGCGTGATCGGCGCTGCGGCAGCGCTCTCGGGCACCGTGTTGATGAGGAAGCGCCCATCGGGGGCGACGTCATATTCGGGCGCCGACGTTAAATCCTCGCCACCCCCAAAAATGTGCGTCTGGAAAAGCTTCACCGGCGTGCCCGCTATAAACGTGGCTCGCTGACAGTGATCGGCGCTGCCATCATCGCCCCGGAGGGGTCGATGTAGTCGATCTCCTTGCCGTCCGGCTGCCACATGGGCTCAATGCCGCCCGCGGTGGACACCTGCCACTGCATCGGGCCCGAGGCCGAATCCGACTCCTTGGCACCCGGCGGGTGGAACGGG
>JASHYG010000304.1 GCA_030043215.1 Gammaproteobacteria bacterium | reverse complement strand
TCGAAAGCGAACTCCGGCGTGTGCACGCCGATCACGACCAGGCCGTGGTCCTTGTACTTCTGCGCCCAGGCGCGCACGTACGGGAGCGACCGCAGGCAGTTGATGCACGAGTACGTCCAGAAATCGACCAGCACGACTTTGCCGCGCAAGCCCTCCGTCGTGAGCGGCGGGCTGTTGATCCAGGCGACCGCGCCGGTGAGTGGCGGAAAGACGCCTTCGTCGGGCAGATTGCCGGAGCTCGGCCCGCCGCCGGGCGCCTTCGATTGCGGTGCGGACGCCGCAGCACTGGCCGCGGCACCAGCCGCAGCCCTCGCCATCATCGAGCCCGAGCCCCTCATGGCCGACGGCGGTCGGAACTCATCGATCAGCGCCTGCTCCATGCGCGAGGTGTTCGCGATCGACCATTGCGTCAACACTCGGGTATCGAGTCCGAGCGCGATGACGGCCACCGAGGCGAGGACGGCGACTCCGAGGCCGCGCCGCACCCACTCGCCGGCCCCGAGTGACCTCTTGAGGAACGCGTACACCCGCCCGCCGATCAGCAGCGCGATGGCGAGCGACGTGGCGGCGCCCGCGGCATAGCTGAGGAGGAGCAGCGCGGACCGCGTGCTCGGCCCCTGAAGCGCCGCGCCGGTCAGAATCAACCCGAGGACGGGTCCCGCGCACGGTGCCCAGAGAAAGCCGCTCGCCACGCCAATGACGAACGAGCCGGCGACGGTCCCTTGCGCACCGCCGCTTGCGTCGACTCGCGCCGTCAAGCGGTTGCCCAGGCCGACCAGAGGCCGCATCGCATGCTCGGCGAGCGCCGGCCACAGCAGCATCACGCCTAGCACGGCAAGCAGGACCATGGCGGCGATCCGCCCATACTCGTTGGCCTGCACGATCCAGCCTCCTCCGACGCTCACGAGCATGGCGAGCCCCGCGAACGTGACCGCCAGTCCGGCGAGCAGTGGCAGAACACTGCGCGTGAAGGGCTGTCCGGCGCGCGAGAACACGAAGGGCAGGATCGGCAGGACGCAGGGACTCAACAGAGTGAGCACGCCGGCCAGGTACGACAGAACGAGAAGGGTCATGCGGTCCTCGAGAGCTTGCGACGGCCGAGGGGAAGAGCGAGGTTGAACGGACTGCGGGTATCCGCAGCCGCGAGGCATCGCTGCGTAGTGCGGCCGGCTATGTGGCGCGTGGCACGAAGCGCAGCGCGCCGGAGTTCATGCAGTAACGCAACCCCGTCGGCGGTGGCCCATCATCGAATACGTGGCCGAGATGAGCGTCGCAGCGGCGGCAGGATATTGCGGTGCGCACCATGCCGTAACTGCGGTCCGTGCTCTCGACGACATTGTACTTGGAGATGGGTTGCCAGAAGCTCGGCCAGCCCGTACCGGACTCGAACTTGGTGCGCGAATCGAACAGCGCCGTATCGCAGCAGATGCAGCGATACAGCCCATCCGCGTGATTGTTCCAGAGCGCGCCGGTGAAGGGGCGCTCCGTGTCCGCGCGGCGGGTGATCGCAAATGACTCGGGCGATAGCTGCCGTTGCCACTGCGCATCGGTCTTGCGGGCTACCGGGAACAGCGCGACCCCCTCGCTGCGTCCGGCGGCGGAGAAGCTCTCGATCAGCACACGGGAAGGGGACTGTGCGGCCACGCTCGCCCGAACGCCGTGGCCGAGCAAGCCTGCGCCGAGCGACAGGACACCGCCGCGCAACAGGTCGCGCCGGGAGTATCGGGACCCGAGCCTACGAGGCCCCCGCGTACTGGAATGGCTCATGCGGCACGCACCTGTTCCGTTCTCCGGAAAGCCACTATATTTTTGATGATACAACGAGCGGGAGGCACATTTCTATCCGGGCGCTGGCATTGGCGGACCCGGGTACGCTATATTCTTTAGAATATAACGTAAGCGGGAGCGTCCATGGCGGACCTCGTGAAGCACATCGATGCGGCAGCGCTCACCACCTTCGAGGTGGATCCCGATGGCGCGCACGTGCATTTCCACGTCCGCGATCATGAGGGCTCGCCGGCCGAGCTGGTGCTGCCGGCGACGTGCCTCGGCGAGCTGCTCATGACGTTGCCGCGCGTGATGCGGGACGCCCTGCGCAAGAGCAGCGGCAACGATTCGCTGCGCGTCGTCTATCCACTCGAGCGCTACAAGATCGAGCTCGCCCAGCCGAACTGCACGGGCGCCCCGCAGTTCATCCTGACGCTCGCCTCGGGAGGTTTCAGCGTGTCGTTCGCGTCCTCGGCAGACGCTCTGGCGGACATCGCGCGCTCCATCTTCGGCGACGTCGCCACCAGCCCCGAGGCTGAGCATCGACCAGCCAGGCTATCGTAGCCGCCGGGGGAATATCATCGGGACAGGTCCGGCTCGAGGCATTCGGCCCCGCGCCGCGCAAATTGGGGAAGAGCGAATTGGGGGAGAAAAAGATGAGAACGATCATTCGAGGCTTGGCCCTGTCGCTCGCGACGCTCGTGTGCTTGCCGCGCGTCTGGGCCGGCGATGCGAACGCAGGCCGAACTTTCTTCCGGCAGCAGTGCGCGCTCTGCCACAGCGCTCAGCCAGGCGACAACGGGGGCGCGCAGGGGCCGAATCTCGATGGAGTCTTCGGCCGCCGCGCGGCGAGCAACGGGAATTTCAGCTACACGCATGCGCTGCGCGGATCGGGCTTGACGTGGGACGCGGCGACGCTCGATCGGTTCCTCACCTCGCCCACGACGGTCGTGCCGGGCACCGCTATGGTGATCCCCGTTCCGAGCGAGACCGACCGGAGCAATCTCATCACCTACTTCCAGGAGGTGAAGGCGGGAACGTTCAAGGCCGCCGCGCCGCCCGGCTTCGGGCCGCCCCCCGGAATGCGGCCGCCGGCCGCCGCCGCCAAGCCGACGGGCACCCCCGACTGGAAGAAGGACTTCCCGGGCCGCGCGCACCGGATCGATGTCGCAAAGCTGCCTGCGCCGTACGCGAGCCCCGCAGCGTACAACTTCCCGAAACTCATCCCGAGGCCGGCCGGCGCCAGGCTGCGGATGCCTCCGGGCTTCAAGATCGAGACGTACACGAACGACGTGCAGGCGCCGAGGGAGATGAAGCTCGCGCCGAACGGGGACGTCTTCCTTTCGGAGACTCAGATGGGCCGCGTGGTCGTGCTGCGCCCGTCGGCCGACGGCACCCGGCCGGCGACGATCGAGACGTTCGCGCAAGGGCTGAACCTGCCGAACGGCCTCGCCTTCTATCCGAGCGGGGCCCATCCGAAGTGGCTCTATGTCGCGGAGACCAATCGCGTGGTGCGCTACGCCTACACGGTCGGGCAGGAGCAGGCGGTGAGCGTCCCGGAGATCGTCGTGCCCCAGCTCTCCCCGGTGGCGGGCGGCGGCCACTTCACTCGGGATATCGTGTTCTCGCCGGATGGCCGGCGCATGTTCGTCTCGGTCGGGTCCCAGTCCAATGTGCCGGAGGACCTCCCGAAGAAGACACCCGAGGAGATCCAATCCTGGGAGGCCGCGCACGGCCTCGGCACCGCGTGGGGCAACGAGACGAATCGCGCGAATGTGCTGGTGTTCGATGTGGGCTCACAGCGGCCGGGAAAGGTCTTCGCGAGCGGCATCCGCAACTGCGTGACCCTCACGATCCAGCCGGGAACGGGAGATCTCTGGTGCACGACGAACGAGCGCGACCTGCTGGGCGATGACCTGGTTCCCGACTACTCCACGCGCGTACGGGAAGGGCAGTTCTACGGCTGGCCGTGGTACTACATGGGCGACAACCAGGACCCGCGCTTCAAGGGCCAGCGTCCGGATCTCGTCGGCAAGGTGTCCGTGCCAGACGTGCCGTACCAATCCCATTCCGCATCGCTCAGCCTCATCTTCTACACCGCGAGCTCCGGACCCTCCGCCTTCCCGAGGCAGTACGTGGGACAGGGGTTCGCGGTGTTCCACGGCTCCTGGAACCGCTCGCTCCGCACCGGCCACAAGATCGTGCGCGTGCGGTTGAAGAACGGCGTGCCGACCGGCGAGTACGACGACTTCCTCGTCGGGTTCATCGCCGACGACGGCGACGCCTGGGGCCGCCCCGTCGACCTGGTCGAGCTGCAGGACGGCTCGCTGCTCCTGAGCGACGACGGCGCCAACCTCATCTATCGCATCTCTTACTCGCGTCCGGGGCAGCTCGCCAAGTCGCAAGTCGCCGAGGCGCGAGGGAACACGCACGAGGAATGAAATGAAGACGCTCCGGCACACGAACTCCCCATCTCATCGCACCCGCCCGGCAACGCGCACATGCCGAACGTATCGCGCACGGCTCGCGCCCATCTGGACGCTGGCCGCCGCCTTGGCGGTGTCGGTGGCGCAGGCGGCCCCGCCTGCGCACATCACCATCCAGGGCGAGCGGATCTTTCCTGAGAGCCTCACCTCCGCGTCCGACGGCACGGTGATCATCGGAAGCATCGGCCAGCATGCGATCTATCGGGCGCGGCCCGGATCCGCGCTCGCCGTGCAGTGGATCAAGCCCGGCACGGACGGCATCCAGAGCATTCTCGGGGTTCTCGCCGACGATGCCTCGGACACCCTGTGGGCGTGCTCCAATACCCTCGGGCCTCCGCAGCAGGGTGCGCCGCCGCCGCACGCTATGCTCTATACCTTTGACCTCAAGACCGGCGCGCCGAAGGGTCATTATCCGTTTCCCGCCGCAGGCTCGCTGTGCAACGACATCTCCATCGGACCGGACGGCACGGCGTACGCGACGGACACCACCAACATGGAGGTGGTCCGGTTGAAGAAGGGCGCCGCGCAGCTCGACGAATGGGTCGGGAACGGCGCCTTCGGGCCACGCAGCGCCGCAGTGGACGGCCTCGTCGTGCTCGACGGGCGCGTGATCGTGGGCACGCTTGGCTCCAGCAAGCTCTTCAGCGTTCCCATCGAGGCCGACGGGAGCGCGGGCCCGGTCACCGAAGTGACGCTCGATCAGCCTCTCGCCCGTCCCGACGGCGTTCGACGCTTCGGCCAGAACGGCCTCCTGCTCGCAGAGGGAGGAAGCGGCGGACGCCTCTCGCGCGTGATTCTGAACGGCAACACGGGAACCGAGACGGTGGTCAAGCAGGGCTTCCCAGACGGCCCGGTCGCCGTCACCGTCGTGGGAACGACGGCCTACCTGCTCGAAGGCCAGCTGGCGACTTTCATGCGCCGCGGCCCGCCGGATCCCAGCGCGAAACCGAAGCCCTTCCGCGCCACGGCGATAGAGGTCGGCAGCCCTTGAGCAGCAGCGGCGCACCGCCGACAATGCAGGGATGGCATCGAGACTCGCGCTAGCGATCCGCCACGTCGAATTCGAGGATTGCGGCACGCTCTCCGAGGTGCTGCGGGACCGTGGCTTCACCCTGCGGTACGTGGACGTCGCTCGCGCCGACCTGCGCGCTGTCGATCCCATCGCCCCCGATTTACTGATCGGCCTCGGCGCGCCCGTGGGGGTGTACGACACCCAGCTCTACCCGTGGATCGCGGAGGAGCTGAGCGTCTTCGAGCGCCGTCTCGCCGCCGCCAAGCCGACTCTGGGATTTTGCCTGGGTGCGCAGATGCTCGCGCACGCGCTCGGCGCGCGAGTGTATCCCGGCCCAGCCAAGGAGCTCGGATGGAAGCCGCTGCAGCTCACATCCGACGGTGAGCGCTCGGTCGTCGCATCGCTCGATGGGAAGCTCACCTCGATGCTGCACTGGCACGGGGACACGTTCGACCTGCCGCCGGGCGCGCGATTGCTCGCATCGACCGCAGAGGTTCCGCACCAGATCTACGACTGGGGCGGCTGCGTGCTCGCCTTCCAGTGCCACCCCGAGATCCGCGCCGCGGATATCGAGTCCTGGCTGATCGGTCATGCTTGCGAGATCGCCTCCACCTCGGGCGTCGATGTCGCGCAGCTGCGGCGCGACACCGCAAAGCACGGGCCTGCTCTGGCGCGGCATGCCCGCGTGACGTTCGAGAGCTGGCTCGCGTCCGTCGGGCTCTAAGCCGCCGCAAGCGCGCGGCACCCGCTGCAGCTTCGGTTGCGGGGCTGAGCGCCCGCGCCCCCTCGAGCGACGAAAGTCCGTGATACCATCGACGCTCGATCCTCTCGATGAGAGCCCGAATCCTGACTGTCGCGATGCGAGGAATGGCGTTGCTCGGCGCGGCCGCGCTCGCGGCCTGCGGTAGCGGCGCGCCAGACTCCGCAGTGACGCCCATCCGCGTCGGTACTCGGCTCGCCGCAGAGCAGGTGGTCAATCGCGGCCTGGACGCGATGCCGCGCTCGCTCGATCCCACGCTCTCCATCGATGAGCCGGGCCAAGAAGTCATCGACGACCTCTTCGAGGGCCTCACCACGCTCAACGTCGCCGGCCAAGTCGTACCCGGTGTCGCGAGTTCCTGGACGGTGAGCCCGGACGCGAAGACCTGGGTGTTCCACCTGCGGCCGGAGGCGCGCTGGTCCAACGGCGATACGTTGACGGCCGCGGATTTCATCTACGCGTGGCGTCGCGAAGTCGATCCAAAGACAGGCGCCGAGTACTCCCAGGCCCTGGCGCCGATCGTCAATGCCATCGCGATCGCGACCGGCAAGGCTCCGGTGGAGAGCCTCGGCGTGACGGCGCCCGACCCGCACACGTTGCGCATTTCGCTCAACGCACCGACGCCGTACCTCCTCACCCTGCTAGCGGATAACTACATGCAGCCGCTCGATCGCGCGACGGTCGAGCGCTACGGTGATGCCTGGACGCGGCCTGGCCACATGGTATCCGACGGACCGTTCGTGCTGAGCGGACTCGTCGTCGGCGACCGCATCACGCTCGCGAAGAACCCGCTCTACTGGGACGCTGCGAACGTGCGCCTGACCCGCGTCACGTACTACCCTCTCGACGATGAAGCCGTGCAGGTCGGCCGCTTCCTGGCAGGTGACCTCG
>JASHYG010000303.1 GCA_030043215.1 Gammaproteobacteria bacterium | reverse complement strand
AGCGGAGGCGAGATCGGCTTTCCCGAGTGGCGGCGCGGAGGTGCACATCGCTCCGGCCGCGATTCGCCGGCGAGCGCGGGACTGAGGGGCGACGGACCGATGCCCGTCGCCGGCTTCTTCGTTGCAGGCACCGATACCGAGGTCGGCAAGACCCGGGCGGCCGTGTCCATCACGCGCGCCCTGGTCCGCGGAGACCTGCGGGTGGCTGCGATGAAGCCCGTCGCCGCGGGAGCCGTCCTCACTGCGGATGGTCTTCGCAACGGCGACGCCGCCTCGCTCGCGGCTGTGGCGAACGTCGCGGCCGCCTACGAGCTCGTCAATCCCTACTGCCTCGCGGCCCCCGTGTCGCCGCACATCGCGGCGGCCGAGGCCGGAATCTCCATCGATATCGGGCGCATCGTGCACTGTTTCCGGGCGCTCGCGAGCGGCGCCGACTGTGTCGTCGTCGAGGGCGCGGGCGGCTGGCTCGCGCCGATCGGCGAGCGCGAGACCATGGCCGATGTGGCCCGCTCGCTTGGCCTTCCCGTCATCCTGGTCGTCGGCCTGCGGCTCGGCTGTCTCAGCCACGCGCTGCTCAGCGCGCAGGCCATCGAGGCGACCGGATTGCGCCTCGCCGGCTGGATCGCCAATCACATCGACCCCAGTCTCGAGCGCGTCCGTGAGAATGTCGCAACGCTGGAGCGCCTCCTCGGCCTGCCGCCGCTGGCAATCATCCCGCACGCGGTGTCCGCGGCCCCGTGCACGCCGAGCACTCCGCCCGGCGAGCAGCCGCTCGAGCCGGGCATCGAGCTTCCCGCGGCCGCGACCGCGGCACTGTTCCAGCTGCTGCGCGCCGCGTGTCGGACAGCGGCAGATGAGACGTAAGCGTTCGTCTTGAATAATAATTCTGCTGCGGTAACATGCGCTCTGAGCACGCGGGAGTTTTTTCTCCGCGTGAGTTGACTCGAGGGCGCCGACCCCGTGGACGCCGCGCCACATCGCATCGAGATCGCTCCGAACTGCTCGCTGAGCGTGAAGGGTGCGCTGTTGTTCTTCGGCGGCACCTGCTTTGGCTCGCTCGGCGTCGCCGGAACGATGGCGTCGCTCGGGTTGTGGCCGGTGCTGCCGTTCGCCGGCCTCGAGATGGTGCTCCTCGCCTGGGCCTTGAAAGTGAGCCTCGCACGCCGACGAAACAGCCAGACCATCACGATCTGCGACCGGGACATCCTCGTCGAATCCAGAACCGGCTCGCGTTGTGTACAAGTCGTGTTCCCGCGGCACTGGGCACAGGTTAAACTGCGCCACCCCGCGTCGCGCCTGTCTCCGAGCCGCCTCGTGATCGAGTCGCACGGTCGTCAATGTGAGGTCGGGGACTTCCTGACGGAGGAAGAGCGCCGCGGGCTTGCCGCGAGGCTGAGCCGCATGATCGGCCGCATCAACGAGTCGCCCACGCTGGCGTGAGCGGGTCGAGGTGAGTTTGTGCTTTTTTTCGGCGCGCTTCGCGCCGCCACACGTACGGGCCGCCCGCTGGGCGACCCCGAGGACAGCTGGGCGTGAGCCCATGAGAGCCGGGCGCAGCCCATGAAAAAGTCTCGGAAAATTGTGCCCAGCTTCGCCGCCCTCGCGGCCCTGCTCTGCTCGCTCGCGCAGCCGGCTCACGCCGAGTCCGGCTGGGCCGAGCTCAACATGACGCGGGGCGTCACCGCGATCTCCCGCCAGATCTACGACCTGCACATGATGTGCTTCTGGGTCTGCGTCGGAATCGGCATCGTCGTCTTCGGCGTCATGATCTACTCGATCGTCGTGTTCCGGCACTCGAAGGGCGCCGTGCCGGACACCACCATGGTCCACAACACCAAGGTCGAGGTGATCTGGACGATCGTCCCGGTCGCCATCCTGATCGGCGTGGCCATACCTGCCGCGCGCGTGCTGATCCGCACGGCGGATGTGAGCAACAGCCAGCTCACCGTCAAGGTGACGGGCTATCAGTGGGGCTGGAACTACGACTACCTGCAGAGCGGGGTGAGCTTCTTCTCCAAGCTCGACGCGCTGAGCAACGCCGCGCGGCAGCTCGACTCCGGCATCGATCCGAACACGGTCCCGCACTACCTGCACAACGTGGACCACCCGCTGGTGGTGCCCACGGGCACGAAGATCCTCCTGCTCATCACGGCCGACGACGTGATCCACTCATGGTGGGTGCCGGATCTCGGCGTGAAGCGGGATGCGGTTCCCGGCTTCATCAACGAGACCTGGTTCGAGGTGGACGCCGACAAGCCCGGCGTGTACCGCGGCCAGTGCTCTGAGCTTTGCGGGCGTGACCATGCGTTCATGCCGATCGTGGTCGACGCGCTCAGCAAGGCGGACTTCGCCACGTGGCTGAAGAACGAGGAGGCCGCGCAGAAGACCCAGCAACCGGCGCAGGCGGCCGCCGCCGCGACCGCGGCGGCCCGGCAAACGCAGCTCGCCGACACGAGCGCCGCACACTGACCGCAAGGCGCCCGCCCTCACCGCAGACCGATATTCAAAGAGACCCGACCATGGCCGAACACGCACACGCTCCCGCCGCCGTCGTCCACGAGCACGAGGAGCACGACCACAAGCCGCACGGATGGAAGCGCTGGGTCTATGCGACCAATCACAAGGACATCGGCACGATGTACCTCGTGTTCAGCGGCCTCATGTTCCTCATTGGCGGCTCCTTCGCCATGGTGATCCGGGCCGAGCTGTTCAAGCCCGGCATGCAGCTCGTCGATCCGCAGCTGTTCAACTCGATGACGACCATGCACGCCCTGTTCATGATCTTCGGCGCGGTGATGCCCGCGTGGACCGGGCTTGCGAACTGGCTCATCCCGATGCAGATCGGCGCGCCGGACATGGCGCTTCCGCGGCTCAACAACATGAGCTTCTGGATCCTGCCGTTCGCGTTCACGCTGCTGTTCTGCACGCTGTTCGTGCCGGGCGGCGCACCGGCGGGCGGCTGGACGATGTACGCGCCGCTGTTCGTGCAGACGGGCGACGCCTTTCCGATGACGATCTTCGCCATCCACATGATGGGCGCCTCCTCGATCCTCGGCGCGATCAACGTGATCGTCACGATCATGAACATGCGCGCGAAGGGCATGGGCCTGCTGCGCATGCCGCTCTTCGTCTGGACGTGGCTCATCACCGCGTTCCTGCTCATCGCCGCGATGCCGGTGCTCGCCGGCGCCGTGACGATGCTGCTCACCGACCACTACTTCGGCACGACCTTCTTCGCCGCGACCGGCGGCGGCGATCCGATCATGTTCCAGCACATCTTCTGGTTCTTCGGACACCCCGAGGTCTACATCCTGATCCTGCCGGCGTTCGGCGTCGTCTCGGAGATCATCCCGACGTTCTCCCGCAAGCCCCTGTTCGGCTACGAGACGATGGTCTACGCGACCGCCTCGATCGGGTTCCTGTCGTTCATCGTCTGGGCCCACCACATGTTCGTGACGGGAATCCCGCTCGCGGGCCAGCTGTTCTTCATGCTCTCGACGATGCTCATCGCGGTGCCGACGGGCGTGAAGGTCTTCAACTGGACGGCGACGATGTACAAGGGCTCGCTGTCCTTCGAGCCGCCGATGCTGTTCGCGCTGGGGTTCCTGTTCATGTTCACGATCGGCGGCTTCTCCGGGCTGATGCTCGCCCTGGTTCCCGCGGACTACGAGTACCACGGCACCTACTTCGTCGTGGCCCATTTCCATTATGTGCTGGTGCCCGGAGCGGTCTTCGCGATCATGGGAGCCGTCTACTACTGGCTGCCGAAATGGTGCGGCAACATGTACGACATGCGGCTCGCGAAGTGGCACTTCTGGCTCTCGGCGATCTTCGTGAACGTGCTGTTCTTCCCGCAGCACTTCCTCGGCCTCGCGGGCATGCCGCGGCGCATCCCCGACTACCCCGTGCAGTTCACCGACTGGAACATGGTGTCCTCCCTCGGCGGATTCGCGTTCGGCCTCTCGCAGTTCCTCTTCCCGTACATCATCTGGAAGTGCATTCGGAGCGGAGAGCGCGCGACCGGCAGGGTCTGGGAGTCGGCCCACGGGCTCGAGTGGGAGCTGCCGTCACCGGCGCCCTACCACTCGTGGGGCGAGCCGCCTTCGGAGGCTCTCATTGCGCGCGGCGCCGCGCACTGAGCGCACGCTGCTCGCCGGATGATGATGGTCTCGACAGATGAGGAGGGCAGGCGCAAGCGGGTGCGGCGCTCCGCGCTCATCCTCGGGGCCGTCGCGCTCGCCTTCTACATCGGCTTCATCGTGATGTCGGTCGTCAAGGCGGAGCGCGGCTCCTACCCCGCGGGCGCGCGGCCCCCGGCCGCCGCGGAGCCCTGAGCGGATCGGCCGCGGCGGCGCATCACTCGACATCGAACGACAAGGTTTCAGGCAGGACATGACCATGGCACAGGCGCACGCGCCGGATAGCAGCAAGTACTACCTCCCGCATTCGAGCCCCTGGCCGATCTTCGCGTCGGTCTCGGTGTTCACGATCATGGTGGGAGCGGTCGTGTACCTCAACGACTGGACCGGGCTGTGGTCGCTCATTCCGGGGTTCGCGCTGCTCTTCCTGATGTTCATCTGCTGGTTCCACACCGTGATCGGCGAGAACGAGCACGGCAGCTACAACCTGCAGGTGGACCGCTCGTTCCGCATGGGCATGATGTGGTTCATCGTCTCGGAGGTCATGTTCTTCGGGGCTTTCTTCGGCGCGCTGTTCTATGCCCGCATCCTCTCCGTGCCGTGGCTCGGGGGCCGGGGCGTCCGGTTCTTCACCCATTACCTCCTGTGGCCGTCGTTCGAGGGGACGTGGCCCACCAACGGCCCCGCCCACATCGGCGGCAACGCGGGCAACTTCAGCATCGTGCCGGCATTTGGCCTGCCCGCCATCAACACGCTGGTGCTGCTGAGCAGCGGCGTCACCGTGACGATCGCCCATCACGCGCTGCGGACGGGCAGGCGGGGGATGCTCCTCGTCTTCCTCGCGGCCACCTTCCTGCTCGGCTTCACGTTCGTCGGCCTCCAGGCCCACGAGTACGGCGAGGCCTACCGCGAGCTGGGCTTGCGCCTGTCAACGGGCATCTACGGCTCGACCTTCTTCATGCTGACGGGGTTTCACGGCTTTCACGTGACGATCGGCGCGACGATGCTGTTCATCATCTGGCTGCGGAGCCTCCGCGGCCATTTCACGCCGCAGCGTCACTTCGCGTTCGAGGCGGTGTCCTGGTACTGGCACTTCGTCGACGTGGTGTGGCTCGGCCTGTTCATCTTCGTGTACTGGCTCTGAGCGACACTCGCCGCGGCTCGAGTCGGGGGTGGCTCGAGTCGGCGCGGCGGGAGTCAGCGGGGCCTCGAGTCAGTGCGGCTCGAGTCCGTGCGGCACGATGAGGCCGGCGTACCAGGCGATCATCAGCAGGAAGAACAGCGCGAGCGACAGGCCGACGCGGATCGAGAGCGCGCGCACCATCTTGCGGGAGTCGCCTTGCCCGCGCGCAAGGTAATACAGCGCAGAGCCGAGGCTGACGACGATCGCGAGCAGCATCAGGAGGATGATGAGATGCAACAGGCTTTGCATGGTCCTGCCGTAGGTCTGCGGCGCGGGCGCACCGCGGCTCGATTATAGGGCGCGCCGAGCTGCCGTGCCCATTCTCAGCCTCCCGAT
>JASHYG010000302.1 GCA_030043215.1 Gammaproteobacteria bacterium | reverse complement strand
GAGGGTGGGATTCGTGCGCGTGATCCTACCATACCGATGCTCCGCGGCCTTGCCGCCCGCGGCGCTCAGCTCATCAGCGCGGCGATGACCTTGTCGAGCAGCGGCCGCAGCGCCGCCGCACTCAGGCTCGGATTGCGCACCACGCGGCAGGCCAGACCCTCGAAAAGACACTGCAGCACCACCGCGCGCAGGTGGGCAGCCTCGAGGGAGAGGCTCGTTCCCTCCTCGCGGGCAGCCCGCTGCACGGCGACACTCAAGTCCTTGCTGACGGCCCGGTCCTTGCTCCGCACGATCTCCAGGATCTCGGCGTCGCGGGAGGCCTCCGCCGTCAGCTCGAGGATGAGCGCGGCATTCATGCTGGGGTTGTCGCGGCGGCGCCAGCGCTCGAACGCCTCCATCATGCGGGCACAGAAATCCTCACGGGTGTTGAGCCGCTGCATCGCCGGGCAGCCGTCGGTCTCCAGGTGGCGCTCCACGATGGCGCGCACGATCTCGTTCTTCGCGTTGAAGTAGCGATAGATGAGCCCGGGGCTCATGCGCGCCGTGGCCGCGATGTGCGCCATGCTGGCGCCGTGGAAGCCGCGCTCGATGAAGCAGCGCTCGGCGGCGTCGAGGATGCGCGCGCGCTGGCGCTCGGCGCGTGCGTGGGCGGGCTGCGCCGCTCGGGCGCCCTGCTGCGCCTGCCTCGTACCGAAGCTCATCGGGAACGCTCCTGCCAGCCGCCGCCGAGTGCCTTGTAGAGCGTCACGCGGTTCTCCTGCTGCGCGAGCTCGGTGGCGATCAGGCTCTGCTGGGCGGAGTAATCGCTGCGCTGCGAGTCGAGCACGTCGAGATAGCTGTCGCGGCCGGCCTTGTAGCGCTGCTGCGAGAGCTCGTAGGCGCGGCCCGTGGCGTTGACGAGCGCCTCCTGGGCCTCGCGCTGGTGCTCGAGAGTGCCGGTCAGCGCGAGCGCGTCGGCGACCTCGCGGAAGGCCGTCTGGATCGCCTTCTCGTATTGCGCGAGCGCGATGGCGCGGTTGACCTTGGCCTCGGCGAGGTCGCCGATCAGCTGCCCGCCATGAAAAATGGGCAAGCTCACCTGCGGCGAGTACGACCAGGTGCCCGTGCTGGAGCCGAACAGGCTCGAGAACTGTGGACTGACGCTGCCGGCGTTGCCGGTCAAGCTGATGGCCGGAAAGAACGCCGCGCGCGCGGCCCCGATGTCCGCGTTTGCGGCGAGCAGCGTGTGCTCGGCTTCGAGCACATCGGGACGGCGCAGCAGCACGCTGGAAGGCAGCTCGGCCGGCAGCGCCCCGATGCCAAAGGTGCGGTCGGCGAGCGCGTCGGGGAGCTTCGAGGTGTCGATCGGAGCGCCGGCCAGCAGCTCGAGCGCATCGATATCCTGGGCGATGTCGCCTTCGTAGCGCGCCACATCCGAGCGGGCCGATTCCACGGTCGTTTCGGCCTGCGCGACGTCGAGGCCCGAGACCTGGCCGTGCTGATGCTCCTTGACGGTGATTGCATAAGAGGCCTGCTGGCTCTGCAGCGTGCCCTCCGCAAGCTTGAGCAGCTCGCGGTCCGAGATCAGCGTCAGGTAGCCCTGGGCGACCTCGGCGATGAGGCTGAGCTCGGCGCTCCGCCGGGCCTCGGTCTCGGCGAAGTACTGCTGGAGAGCCGCATGGTTGAGACTGCGTACCCGGCCGAACAGATCCAGCTCGAACGAGGACAGCGCGACGCCGGCCTGGTAGTAGGCTGCCGTGATCGGGAAGCCGAACTCCGCGGGCGGCAGCTTCTCCTTGGTGTAGCTGCCGCTCGCGTCGATCTGCGGCAGACTGTTCGCGCGCTGCACGAGGTACTCGGACCGCGCAAGCTGGATGTCGAGGACCGCCACGCGCAGGTCGCGGTTGTTGGCGAGCGCCGAGGCAATGATGGACTGCAGGTTTGGGTCGGCGAAGAAGTCGCGCCAGCCGATGTCCGCCGCCCGCCGGGCATCGCCGAGAGTGCCGGAGCCGGACGTGGGACCCTCCGCGGCTTCGGGCGACGCCGCCGCGCCGCCCGCAGTCCCGGCTGCCTGTGTGGTCGGCGGAATCGGCCACTGCGCCGGTACCGGCAGCGGCGGGGCCCGATAACGCGGCTCGAGCGTGCAGGCGGCGAGGAGAGACGCGATCGCGGCGAGCGAGGCAAGCGCGGCGAGTGCCGTGACGGCGACTCGTGCAGCAGGCGCGGCCGTGACCTGCCCGCGCCAGCCCGCGCCTGCGCCCTGCCCTCTCAGTCCGCTCACGAGTTCCCTGCCCATCGGTTGCGCCTCCGAGGTCATCCGTTGCGCTCTTCCCGCTGCGCCGCCTGCCCCAAGGCGCCACCGGCGGCTGGGAGCTCGTGCGCGGGCACCGGGCTCTCTCGCAGGCTGTGGAAGATGCGCTGCACCGACACGAACAGCACGGGGATGAAGAAGATGCCGAGGAAGGTGCCGGCAAGCATGCCGCCGAACACGCCGGTGCCGATCGCGTGCTGCGCGCCGGCGCTCGCGCCTGTCGCAGCCGCCAGAGGCAGCACGCCGAGGCCGAAAGCGATCGACGTCATGAGGATCGGGCGCAGCCGGTCACGCACGGCGTGCAGCGTCGCGTCAACGACGCCGAGACCGCTCTCGACGTACTCCTTGGCGAACTCGATGATCAGGATCGCGTTCTTGCAGGAGAGCCCGATGGTCGTCAGCATCGCGACCTGGAAGTAGATGTCGCGCTCGAGGCCCCGTAGCGCAGTCGCGACGACCGCCCCGATCACGCCGAGCGGCACGGCCATGATGATGGACATCGGAATGGACCAGCTCTCATAGAGCGCCGCGAGGCACAGGAACACGACGGCGAGCGAAAGTCCGTACAGCATCGGGAGCTGCGCGCCCGCGGCCTGCTCCTGATAGGACTCGCCCGCCCAGTCGACCGAGTACCCGGATGGGAGCCTCGTCACGAGCTTCTCGATCTCGGCCATCGCGGTGCCGGAGCTCACTCCGGGGGCCGCCTCGCCGTTGATCTCCACCGCCGGGGTCTCGTTGAAGCGCACCAGCTGCGGCGGGCCGTACGTCCAGTGCGTCGTGACGAGCGAGCCCAGCGAGACCATCGAGCCCGCGGCGTTGCGCACGTACCAGCGGCCGAAGTCGGCGGGCTGCATGCGGAAGGGCGCGTCGGCCTCGATCAAGACATGCTTGACGCGGCCGCGATCGATGAAGTCGTCGATGTAGCGGCCGCCCCAAGCGAGCGACAGCGTGTCGTTGACGGCTGCGACGGACGTGCCGAGAGCGGCGGCCTTCTGCGCGTCGACGTCGACGCGGAATTGCGACGCATCCTCCTCGCCGGTGGGACGGACGTTCGCGAGCAGCGGATCCTTCGCGGCGAGGCCGAGCAGCTCGTTGCGCGCGCCGATGAGTGCCGCATGGCCTCGGCCCTGATCGTCCTTGAGGTAGAAATCGAAGCCCGAGGAGTTGCCGAGCTCCTGAACCACGGCCGGCGCCACCGCGAACACGGTCGCATCCTGCAGCCCGAAGAGCGCGCGGTTCGCGCGCAGCTGGATGGCCTGTGCGCTCTCGTCCTTGCCGGCGCGCTCGCTCCAGTCCTTGAGCAGGACGAAGCCCATGCCGGAGTTCGGGCCCCGCCCGGAGAAGCTGAAGCCGGAGATCGCGAATACCGAGCGCACCGCCTTGCGCTCGTGCGTGAGGAAATAATCCCGTACGTTCTCGAGCGTCTGCTCCGTCCGCTCGAGGCTCGCGTTCACGGGCCCCTGCACCAGCAGCATGAGGGCGCCCTGGTCCTCCTCGGGCAGGTAGGCGGTCGGCAGGCGGAAGAACAGCAGCGCCATGAGCGAGGCGAGCACCGCGTAGATGAGCAAATAGTGTCCCGGCCGGCGCACGATGCGGCCCACCACGCCCTGGTAGCGCCGATTACCCTCGTCGAAGGCCCGGTTGAACCAGCGGAAGAAGCCGTGGTGGCCGTGGTGCTCGCCCTTCTCGACCGGCTTGATCAGCGTTGCGCACAGCGCAGGGCTCACGACGATCGCGACGATCACCGAGAGGACCATGGCCGAGACGATGGTGACCGAGAACTGCCGGTAGATGATCCCGGTCGAGCCCTGGAGGAAAGCCATCGGCACGAACACCGCCGAGAGCACCGTCGCGATGCCGA
>JASHYG010000301.1 GCA_030043215.1 Gammaproteobacteria bacterium | reverse complement strand
GCCACTACTACTGGAACAGCGGCATGTTCATGTTTCGCGCGCGCCGCTACCTGCAGGAGCTCGAGCGCCTCGCCCCGGAGATCGCGAAGGTCTGTCAGGTGGCCTTCCGCGGCGCCCGCCTCGATCTCGACTTCACGCGCATCGAGCCCGCAGCTTTCGAGCCCTGTCCTGCGGACTCGATCGACTACGCGGTCATGGAGAAGACCTCGGCTGCGGTGGTCGTGCCGCTCGATGCGGGGTGGAGCGACGTGGGCTCCTGGTCGTCGCTCCACGAGGCGAGCGAGCCCGACGGCCGCGGCAACGTCTCCCGCGGAGATGTCATCTGCGAGGACTCCGAGGGCTGCTACCTGTACTCCGAGAGTCGCCTGGTCTCGGTCGTGGGCCTCAAGGATCACGTCGTCGTCGAGACCAAGGACGCGGTGCTCGTGGCGCCGAAGGACCGCGTTCAGGACGTGAAGAAGCTCGTCCACCGCTTGAAGCAGCAGGGCCGCTACGAGCACGCGCTGCACCGGGAGGTGTTCCGGCCCTGGGGGAGCTACGACAGCATCGAGAGCGGCCCCCGCTTCCAGGTGAAGCGCCTGAAGGTGAAGCCGGGCGCGACGCTCTCCCTGCAGCTGCATCACCACCGTGCGGAGCACTGGATCGTCGTCACGGGCACGGCCCGCATCACCCGCGGCGATGAGACGTTCCTGCTCGAGGAGAACCAGTCCACGTACATTCCGATCGGCGTCCAGCATCGCATCGAGAATCCGGGCAAGATACCGCTGCACATCATCGAGGTGCAGTCGGGCTCGTATCTCGGCGAGGACGATATCGTGCGACTCGAGGACCGCTACGGACGAGCCCGCGAATGAAACCGAAACTCACCGCATTCAAGGCCTACGACATCCGGGGCCGCATTCCCGACGAGATCGACGATCAGCTTGCTTTTGACATCGGCCGCGCCTACGCGGCCTTCGTCAAGCCGAGGAACGTCGCCGTCGGCTACGACATCCGCCTGTCGAGCCCCCGGCTCGCCGCCGCACTCAAGCGCGGGCTCACGCAATCCGGCGTGGACGTGCTCGACATCGGCCTGTGGGGAACGGAGGGTATCTACTTCGCCACCGCCGCCGAGAATCTGGGCGGCGGCATCATGGTGACCGCGAGCCACAATCCGCCCGACTACAACGGCATGAAGTTCGTGCGGGCCGAATCGCGGCCGATCAGCGCCGACACGGGATTGAATGACATCCGGGAGCTCATCGAGGCGGGGAGGCTCCCGGGGCCCGCCGCACAGCCCGGCACCGAGCGCCCGCTCGACGTTCGGAGGAAGTACATCGAGCACCTGCTGAGCTACGTGGACCCCCGCAAGCTCGAGAAGCTCAAGGTGGTCGTCAACGCCGGCAACGGCGGTGCCGGGCTCATCCTCGATCAGCTCGAGCCTCACCTGCCGCTCGAGCTCGTCAAGGTCCACCACCGCCCCGACGGGCACTTCCCGAACGGGGTCCCGAACCCGATGCTCGAGGAGAACCGCGCCGCGACGAGCGAGGCGGTGCGGCGCTCGGGCGCGGACGTGGGTCTCGCCTGGGACGGCGACTACGACCGGTGCTTCTTCTTCGACGAGCAGGGGCGGTTCATCGAGGGGTATTACCTCGTCGGGCTGCTGGCCGAGGTCTTCCTGCGTGGCGAGCGCGGCGCGCGCATCGTTCACGATCCGCGCCTCACCTGGAATACGCTCGACATCGTGCGGAGCCTCGGCGGGCAGCCGGTGCTCTGCAAATCGGGCCACGCGTTCATCAAGCAGAAGATGCGCGAGGTCGACGCTGCCTATGGTGGGGAGATGAGCGCCCACCACTACTTCCGCAAGTTCCACTACTGCGACAGCGGCATGATCCCGTGGCTCCTCGTGTTGCAGGCGATCGGCGAGCGCGGTAAGCCCCTCTCCGCCCTGGTCGGGGAGCGCATGCGGCTCTTCCCGGCGAGCGGGGAGATCAACCTGCGCCTCGAGGGAGATGTGAGCGCCGTCCTCGCGCGGGCGCGCGAGCGATACGCCACGGGCGCCGTGTCCATCGACCTCACCGATGGACTGTCGATCGAGCTCGCCGAGTGGCGCTTCAACCTCCGCGCCTCCAACACCGAGCCCCTGGTGCGGCTCAACGTCGAGTCCCGGGGGAACGAGGCGCTCATGCGCGAGAAGACCGACGAGCTGCTGCAATTCTTGCGGAGCGGGTGATCGCCGTCCCGCAACGAGCGCACGGGCTCGCGCGCACGTGCAAGCCGCAGGCCCGAGCCCGCGCCGGTCAGCTTCCGATGAGCGTCGCCCCCTGGAAGCTGCCCTCTTTGGAGGCTTCGTTGAACATGACCGCCGCGCCGCCGTCGTCTGCGGTCGCGATGTCGAGCAGCGAGTTGTTGCCGAGCTCGCCCAGGGCGACGGCCACCGGATTGCTGAGGCCCGGATAGATGGTCCCCGCTCCGAAAGTGCCCGGGCTGCCCGGGGTATTGAGCAGCACTATGACGCTGCCCGTTCCCGTGGGCTCGGTGCTCGAGACGACGATGTCCGGAAGGCCGTCGCCATTGACATCGCCCACGGCGAGGGAGAGGGCGCTGTAGGTCGTGTAGGGCACAGGCGCCGCGAAGGTGGGCTGGCCGTTGGAGCCGACCCCCTGGTTGAGGAGCACCTCCACTCCGGAGGTGCCAAGTCCGTTGTCATCGGCGCTCTCGCTGCTGACGATGATATCCGGGAGACCGTTGCCCACGACGTCCGCGATCACCACCCGATGCAGCACGCCGTACACCGGGATATCGACACGCGGCAAGAAGTTGCCCGGATTGGCCGGGTCGTGAAAGAAAATGGAGATAGTGCCGTAGTCGTCGGTCCCATCGTAGGAGTAGTAGCTCGCTATCACGACATCCGGCGCCCCGCCGCTGTCGCTGCTCAGATTGCCGCACGCAATGCCGTAGACCGAATTGGGGTAAATCTCGCCGCTGCCCGTGGGGGCGCTTCCGATGCTGCTCGCGGAGTCGAACGTGCCCGGACTGGATGCGTTCTGGAGCAGGAGGCTCGCTCCACCGCCAACGGGGGTGATGATGCCTAGGATCGACTGCTCGAGCACATACCCGACCACGATGTCCGGATTGCCATCCTGGTTCACGTCGCAGATCGCCACATCCTCCGGCGAGAAAGTGCCGCTCGAGCCGGGAGGGGCAACGGCCAGATTGACAGCTGGCTCAAAGCTGGTCGAGTTAGTGGCACTCTGGAGCAGCACCGAGACGGTGCCGTCGTTCACGTTCGTCACGGCGAGGTCGAGCGTGCCTGCGGTGAGGGCGCCGACCGCCAGGGCGGAGGGATTGCCCTGGGTCTTGAAGTGCCGCGCGGACTGGAACGTTCCGGGGCTGTTGGGGTTTTGCAGGATGATCGCGGCGTACCCCGGCTGCTCCTGGGTGACCAGCTGATTGATCTGCGCCTGCGCAAGCGCGATGCCGGGATGGCCGGTGCCTGCGAAGTCCGCGACGGCGATGGCGGCGGGGGCGTTGAACTCGTAGGCATTGGTTCCGCCGCAGCCCATGAGCCCGGCAATGCCGACAATCCCGCCGAGCCCCGCGCAGACTGTGAGCAATCGTATGGTGAGGCGCCGGTCGCGCGTGATGCCCATGGAGACCCCTACTCTCGTGGAAACTGGCAAGTGTAACGCGACGCCGCCCGATGAGTTGACCCGGCGCGCGGCGGGATACGGCCGTATCGCCCCGGCGAGCCTACTA
>JASHYG010000300.1 GCA_030043215.1 Gammaproteobacteria bacterium | reverse complement strand
GGGCGGGGTACCCGACGAGCTCCACGTACGCCTGCCCGGAGATCGCCTGTCCGGCTCGCGACCCGGAGACTGCCGCGTCCCCTTCCCAGTAGAGCGGACTCGCGTCGAGCTCCTGGTCGGCGAGGACAGGTGTTGCCTCCACATCGAGTCCGAGTGAGCTCACGCGCAGCCGCCAGCGCGCGGGATAGACGATGCCGCGTGGGCTCCTCCAGTGGGCGAGGACGTCAATGCGGACATCATCGCTCGACAGGGCGCGAGTGCGCCCATCGGCGCCGATCCAGGTGCCTGCGCTGTGCGGATCGCGCGCTCCATCGGCATCGCGGAGCGAGTAGAACATCAGCGCGCTGCCGTCCTGCAGCTGCAGGGCAAACCAGTCCCAGCCCTGCTGACGGGGTCCGAGCGCGCCGCTACCCCACTCCCGATCGAGCCACGCGGTGCCGCTCACGTCCATCGCCTGCGCTCCGCGGACCAGCCGGCCCTGCGCCGCGAGCCGGGGGATGGAGTAGTAGTAGCTCGCGGAGCCCGGCGCGTCCGACTTGGTGCTGAGGCCGCGATCTCCGTTGAGCACCGGCGGCGACAGCGGCCGAAGCTCGAGCGTCAGCCCATACGCTGGATCGGCGACTCGCAAGGTCCAGACCCCGGGAGCGCCCTCCTCCGCCACCGACCAGCCGCCGAGCCACACCCTGAAGGGCGTCGCTCGAGCGCCGGCGAGCCCGAGAGCGTCGCGCGCGTAGCGCTGCGCCGAGTGAAACTGATTGCGCTCGACGTCCGTCACCGCAAAGTGCGCGACGTAGATCTGCCGCGTGCGCCACCGGGATTGCAACGCCGGCTCGCCGGAGTCGGGTACGCCGGAGTCGCTCGATCCGGACACCGGCGGCGCGACCGCAATGCGAAAGAACGTCAGCTCGAATCCAATCCGCGCGCCGGCCGCCGACCGCAGATGGCCGGTGAAGTACCACCACTCGTGCCGGTACGCGGGATGCGGCCCGTGATCGTCGGGAAACTGGAAGCGGCGGACAGCGAGCGCACTGGCGAAGCCCGAGTCGGATGCGCCCGCACGCAGGACGTCGAGCGGCGATGTGGGGCCGGGCGCGTGCGCCGCGACGGCCGTGGCGCGGTCGCCCGACTCCGTGCCGCCGGATGCATGGCCGCCCCCGCCGCCACAGGCAGCGAGCAGGAGAACCGACACGAGGGGCCAGGCGCGCGCCACCTCACTCCTCCCGGATATCCGCGGCGACGGGCGCGCGGGCGGTTCGCCAAGCGGGATAAAGGCCCGCGAGGAGCGCAGCGATCAGCGCCAGCCGCAGGGCGCCGGCGAGCTCGCCACCGTGCAGGTGAAAGTCGATGTGCCAGCCGAAGGCGCGGCGGTTGATGACGGTCACGAGCAGCTCGGCCGCGAGCAGCCCGGCCGGAATGGCGGCGACGAGCGCGACGAGCCCCATGAAGGCCGTCTGCGCCTCGATGAGCAGGGCGGCCGAGCGCGGCTCGAGGCCGAGAGCGCGCAGGATCCCGAGCTCGCGCGAGCGCTCGAGCTCCCAGGCGAGCAGGCTGCTCGTGAGGCCGATCGCGGCCACGCCCGCCGCGAGCCAGTCGAGCACGCGTGTGATGACGAAGGTCTGGTCGAAGATGCTCATCGAGAGCGCGCGTACCTCGCTGCTCGAGCCGATGAGGAGCGCCTGGCGCCCGGCGGCGGCGGCATACAAGGCGGGGATGGCCTCACGCGGCGTGACGCCGGGTGAGAGATACAGTCCGAGCGAGCTCACCCCGTCATCGCCCCACGCGCGTCGATAGACGGCGCGGTCCATCAGCACGCCGGCGCCGCTGCCGTAGTCGCGGTAGATCCCCGCGATGGCAAAGGATCGCGGCCCCGCCGCCGTGCCCAGCGTGAGTCGGTCGCCGGGGTGCAATTGCAGGCGCCACGCGAACGGCTCCGCGACGAGAATGGCGCCGCGAGCGAACGCCGGCCACACGCTCCCTTGATGCTCCGTCACCTCGATGCCGGAGTCGCTGTCCTGCGCGCCAGTGACGGCCTCGAGCGTGACCGGCCCCCGCGGGGAGCTCACGGTCACCTCGCGTCTCGCGCTGTAGTGCGAGACGCCGCGGACGGACGCGAGCGCCGCGACGACGGCAGGGTCCAGCCGGCGCTCCGGCCGCCCGAATCCCGGACCGGGTGCGGCCACGTAGACGTCCGCCCGCATCGTCCCGCGGAGCCAGTCGCGCAGCGATTCGCGAAAGCTGCCGACCATCACGGACACTCCGATCACGGCCGCAAGCGCAAGCGCGAGGGCGGCGACCGCCACCCCGGTGCGGCTCAAGGAGGCCGCGACATCGGCGAGCGCGATCCGCCCCACCGGACTCGCCCGGCCGAGCAAGCGCGCGGAGAGGCGCGCGGAAGCTCCGAGCAGCGCAGGGGTCAGCGCCGCGACACTGATGAGCAGCAAGAAGAGCGCGGCAAAGCCGGCGAGCAGGCTGCGGCTCGATCCGGCGACGATCGCGCCCGCCGCCGCGCCGCAAGCCGCGCTCGCGGCGATGAGCCAGCGCGACAGCCCGAGCGCGCGCGATTCGAGCTCCGAGCGCCGCAGCCCGAGCTGCGGAGTGACGTGCGTCGCCTCCCAGGCCGGGAGCAACGCGGCTGTGAGCGCCGTGAGGATACCGGCACAGACGGCCCCGAGCGCGGCGCTCGCCGGCACGGAGACGGAATTGACCGCCACGACGAAGTACAGATCGTTGATGGTGCGCGAGACGAGAGCGATCAGGCCGCGCCCGAGGCCGATGCCGGCGGCGAGGCCGAGCAACGCCCCCACGGCTCCAAGCACCGCGGCCTCCGCCAGCACGAGCCGCAGGATCTCGAGCCGCGTCGCGCCGAGCGCGCGCAGCACGGCGAAGATCTTCCGCCGCTGGAGCACCGCGAAGCTCACGGCGCTGTAGATGAGGAACAGCCCGACGAGCAGCGCGAGCAGGCTCATCGCCCGCAAGTCCGTCGTGAAGGCGCGAGTCATGTCGAGAGTTGCGCGAGAGCGCTGCTGAGCCGGCTCGAGCTCGACGCCGGGCGGCAGCTCGCTCCGTAGCCCCGCGAGCTCCGCATCCCCCGCGGCGCCCGCGGGTGCGCGGACCTCGATCCGCGACAGACGGCCGACGACCCCCAGCCACTCCTGCGCCTGCGCGATGTCGGCGAGCAGGAGCGTCTCACTGCCGGCCTGCTGTCCGGCGACGCGGGCAATCAGCACCGCCTGACGCGCTTTGCCGTCGATGTCCAGCTGGAATGGGCGATTCGTCGGGATGCCCAGCCGATCCGCGGTGCTCGCGGCCATGACGGCCGCGCCGGGTGCAGTGAGCCAGCGGCCGAGCCCCGCCAAGCTATCAACGACCGCCGCGCCGGGCGCGGAAGCAGCGGTGGGCGCCGAAGCGGCGGTGGGGTCGGCCGCGGACTCCTCCTGGAAGGCCGCCTCCGCGAGGGGATCGACCCCCACGAGCTGCAGCGCCTCGCCCCGAACGGCGACATACCCCTCGACCAGGGGAGCGAAAGCGAGCCGTGGATGGGCGCCGACGAGTCGGACGTACAGCCTCTCGTCGATGCCCGCGGGGCCGCCCGCAATTTCATCGGTGGCAGGCCCACTCACCGCCGAGACGGCGAGCTCGAATGCGCGGCTCGAGCTCGCCGTCGCGACATCGACGGCGGTGATGGTCGCGACGCCGAGCGCGAGCCCCGTCAGCGCGAGCGCCAGTTGCGCCGGATGGCCGAGGAGGTGCCGAACGCTCGCGGCCCAGAGAGTGCTCATGAGACAGGGTACAGCCGGCCCTCGCGCAGCTCGAGCGCTCGGTCCGCCGCGGCGGCGAGCGCGCGGTCGTGCGTCACCATCATGAGAGTCGCGCCGCGCGCGCTCACGAGCGAGCGCAGGAGCGGCACCACCTCGCCGGCCGTGGCCTCGTCGAGATTGCCGGTCGGCTCGTCCGCGAGGACGAGCGAGGGCTCGTGCACCAGCGCTCGCGCGATCGCGACACGCTGCTGCTCGCCGCCCGAGAGCGTGTCCACCGCGCTCTGCAGGCGGTCGCCGAGCCCCACCCTCGCGAGCATGGCGGCGCTGCGGCGGCGCGCCTGCGCCCCGCGCACCCCGTTCAGCTCGAGCGGCAGGCGGACGTTCTCCTCGACGCAGAGCGTCGGAACGAGATTGAAGAACTGGTACACGAAGCCCACGTGGAGGCGCCGGAACTCGGTGCGCTCGGGCTCGCGCAGCGACCCGATCTCCCGGCCGTCGAGCTCGATCGTCCCGGAGTCGGGGAAATCGATGCCGCTCAGCAGGTTGAGCAGCGTCGACTTGCCCGAGCCGCTGCGGCCCGTGATCGCGACCGCGCTGCCGGTCCGTACCTCGAGGTCGACGGCATCGAGCACGCGGTGCACGCGGCCGCCTTCGCGGAAGCTGCGGGATACCCGGCGCAGAGCGAGCACTTCATCCGCCGGCGTTCGCGCCGGGATCGAAGCGCATCGGCTTGGCCACACCCATGCGCGTGAGCTCCGCGCGGAGGCTTTCGGCGAGCGGCCCGTGCACCGCCCGATCGAATGCCGGCGCGGCCTGCCAGTCATAAGCCCAGGGATGTGTCGTGCGGAGCGGCTCCGGCTCGTTGGCGTAGCGGGGAATGACGTGCGCGTGCAGCGCGGGCTCCGCGTTGCCGAAGATCGCATAATTGATGCGCGCGGCCCCGGTGACCTTGAGGAGCGCATCGCCGAGACGCGCCATGTCGCTCAGGAACTGCGCGCGCTCCTGAGCGGCGAGCGAGTTGAGCGCGGGCACCACCGGGTCCGGCAGCAGGAGCACGTAGCCGCGCACGAACTGGCGCTCTCCGAGCATGACCCACCCCGAGAACATTCGCGCCGCGACGCGGGCCTCCTTGCCGGCGCGCGCCGCGGCGACCAGCTGATGGATCGCGGTTTGCGGCTCGTGCCGATCGGCGCTCATGCGCCGATCCAAGCCGCGGCCATCGAGAGATCGACCGTCATGTGCCACCTGCCGGGCCGAGGGGAACCGATTGGACGCTCCCCGAGTCGTCGGGACCGAAGTTGACCGAGACCACCGTCGCCCTGGGAAAGAAGTTGAACTCCGAGGCGCTCGCCCAAGTGTACGCGCCCATCGCACGCCCGATGATGAGATCGCCGGGCTCGAGCTTCGGGAGCATCAGGTTCTCCGCGATCACATCGATGCTGTCACAAGTCGGTCCCGCGAGCACGGCCGGGAGCCGCTCGCCGCCGTCTCGCAGCGGCTCGACGGGGTAGCGCGCGTGGTCGTAGAGCTGGCCGCTGTAGGAGCCGTACAGGCCGTCGTCCAGGTAGTACCACCAGTGGCCCTCGCGCTCCGCGCGGCCCATCACCGAGGCGACACCGATCGCGGACGGGCCGACGATGTAGCGGCCCGGCTCCGCGATGACGCGGATGCGCCGCGGGAGCCGCGCGAGCGCCGCGCGGATCGGCGCGCAGAATCGCGCGATGTCGGCGGCGGGCTGCATGTAGTCGATCGGAAAGCCGCCGCCGATGTCGAGCGTGTCGAGCGTGCCGAGCCGGTCGCGCCGCGCCGCGGCCAGCAATCGGGCGCAGGCCTCGATCGCCTCCACGTGCTTGCCGGAATCGGCGGCTTGCGAGCCGACGTGGAACGACAGGCCGCGCACGTCGATGCCGAGCTCCGCGGCAAGACGCGCCAGGGCGAGCGCGTCCTCGGGATCGCAGCCGAACTTGCGCGACAGGTCGCACACGGCGCCCGGGCTGCGGAATGAGACGCGCAGCAGCAGCTGCGCCTTGCCCCGCAGGCGCTCGAACTTCCGGACCTCGTCGGGATTGTCGGCCACGAAGGTGCGCACCCCGAAATGCAGCGCGTTGCGGATGTCCTCGTCCCGCTTGATGGGATGGGTGTGGATGCAGCGCGCGGGATCGACCCCGAGCCGCTGCGCAAGCTGCACCTCGCCGGTCGTCGCCAGATCGAGAAAGCCGCCCTCCTCGACGATCGTGCGCACGACGGCGGCATGAGGCAGGGGCTTCAAGGCGTAGTGCAGGTCCACGCGCGGCAGCGCGCGGCGGAGCTTGGTGAGCTGCGCGCGTACGCGCTGGCAGTCCACGATCAGCAGCGGCGAGCCGAACTCGCGCACCAGCCGCTCGATCTCGGCGGGGTGGAACGGATCGATGAAGCGAGGTCGTCGCGAACGGCTCGGTGACAAGGACTCTGCCTCAGGGCAGCACGGCCATTGCCCCGGTGGCGTCACTATCCGATACGTTGCTGGCCGCGCGCAACAAGCGGTCGCGCACGGCGTCCCAGCGCTCATCCCGCGGCACGTCCTGCACCAAGATCTGCCGGCAGCCGGCCTTGTCGAGGGTGCGCAGGTTCGCGTAGAGATCCTGCGCGTACTGCTCGGGCCGGCGGCCCGCGTTGATCCACGTGACGTACTTGTGCCCCTTGAGCGGCAGCCGCTGCGCGAGCACGGCGATGCGCCGGCCCTCCCGCGAGAGGGAAGCCGCCTGCGCATCGATCTCCCCCGCGGGCACGATCGCCATCGGCGTGGACGGCGCGTAGTGCGACGGGGTACTGCCCGGAACCCGCGGAGACTGCGCGTCCGGCCCGGCGAGCAGGTCGCCGAGGGCCTCGCGCAGCTGGGATGCCGTGACGGCGCCCGGCCGCAGCAGCCGCACGCTCGTCCCCTCGCAGGCGACGATCGTGGACTCGAGCCCGATCTGGCATTCCCCGCCGTCGAGGATGATCCGAGCCGCATCGCCCAGCTCATCGCGCACGTGATCCGCGCGCGTCGGGCTCAGGCGGCCGTAACGGTTGGCCGACGGCGCCGCGATGCCTCCGCCGAAGGCCGTGAGGAGCTGCTGGGCCATGGGATGGGAGGGGACCCGGACGGCGATCGTGTCCTGTCCGCCGGTGACGATATCGTGCACGGTCGCCGCGCGGGGCATCACGATCGTCAGGGGCCCCGGCCAGAACCGCTCGCCGAGCTTGAGCGCCGTGTCCGGCACCTCGCGTACCCAGCGGTGCAGGTACCGCGGGCTGTCCAGGTGGACGATCACCGGGTGATTCTCCGGCCGTCCCTTCGCCTCGAAGATCTTGCGCACCGCCGCCGGGTTCTGCGCATTGGCGCCGAGCCCGTAGACCGTCTCCGTCGGAAAGGCGACGAGATCGCCATCGCGCAACGCCTGCACGGCGGCATCGATGTCGACCTGACTCGCTCTCACGACCCGGACCATGCGCCGGATTTTAGCAAGCCCGGCGAAGCGGACCCCTCCTTATGTCTGAGGGCGGTGCGACGCGCTTCGCATTTGCGGCACCCGAGCTACTCGAGAGGGCTGCGGACCCACCCCTCGGACGTGTCGCGCACCTCGTAGCCCGGCCAGTAATGCTTGTCGAGCTTGAGCGTGATGACCTCCACGGCGTTGTTCCACGTGACGGTCTTCAAGCGCACGGAGGACCGGTCGGGCCTGCCCGCGACCGCCGCCAGAAACGCATCGAGATTCGGTGTGGGAACCCCGTCCACCTCGACGATCCGCCGGCCTGGATACAGCCCGTAGCGCGCGGCCGGCGCTCCGTAGGAGAAGTAGGCCACGTAGACCCCGACCGGCGGAATGCCGCGCTGCGCGCTCATGGGCCGGTGTGGCGCCTGCAGGGTCGCGCCGGCCCACTCGACGAAGCGATCGACATCCGCGCCGAGCAGCTTGGCGGTCGGCACGTCGAGGGTCCGCGCGGCGTTGCCGCGCCAGACCGTGACCTCGACGCTATCTCGATCGCCTACGGCGCGCTCGACGTCGCGGAAGCGTGTAACGACCTTGCCGTCGATGGCGAGCAGGATGTCGCCCTGCTGCAGCAGCCGCGCCGCGGGCGAGCCGGCGACCAAGCGCACCGCCGCGAGCGCCTGGCGCTCGGTATCGTCGTTCTGCTCGAGCTTGTGCAGCCACTCCGCGGATAGGCCGAACTCCCGCGCATCGGACAGGGCGATCGGCTGAAGCTCGACCTCCAACGAATGCAGCGGGCGGTGCGTGCGGACGCGGTCGAGCATCTCCGCGACGAGATCGATCGATACGCCCTTCTCGGTCTGTTGCTCCTCGCGGCCGTCGTCGTAGGCGAAGCTCGACCACAGGCCGACCACCTCTCCGCGCTGGTCGGCGAGCACCCCGTCGTAGTCGACGGGCGGGTTGACGAGGTCCGCGACTTCGTCGTTCGTATCCCGGAAGCGCATGGTCCGGGAGAGCGGCAGATCGATGGGATCGATGCTCGAGATCTGCGTCGCGCGGGTGTGCAGCTCGCTATCGCCGCTCAGCCCGACGACCCAGACGTTCTGGCCGACCTGCAGCCGGCCGGGAATCAGGGCCGCCGAGCGCACGGGAGTGCGTCCGACGAGCTTTGGATCGTAGGCGACCACCGCAAGGTTGTGCAGCGGATGCACATAGACGACGTGTCCCGGCACGCGCAGCGTTCCGGCGAACGTGAGCGTCACATCCCCGACCGACACCGGGACCGTATTGCGGTCCACCACCACGAGCCCGCGCTCGGCGTCCACGACGAGGCCGGTGCCGTGATAGTAGTGCTCGGTGACTCCGGACACCGAGTACGGCATGTCGTAGTCCACGAGCACCAGTGAGGGCGCGAGCCGCGTGAGCCGCGGATCCGAATAGCGAGGGAACTCGGTCGTGCCGCTCTCGATGGGCTGGGACGGTGGTATCCGCGGAAGGTCCGTGCAATCCCATAGACCAGTCGTGTCGTTCCGCGTGCAGAAACGCGCGGGGAACCAGCGTCGGTCCATGCGGAACGAGCGCAGCTCGCTGCCGTTCGGCTCCTCGATGGTGAAGTAGCGCGCGGTCGCGTGGTCGCCGTCCCCCAAGGTCGCGATGACCTTCTCCATGTCGAGGACATCGTTGACGGGCTTCGATTGCACCGCGGTGATGACGGCGCCGCGGGGAATGCCCGCCGCGCCGAACACATACCCGGGATTCGCCACGTAGACGCCGCGGACCGGTACGTTGAAATGGCGCGCTTCCTGGTAGGACAGCGTGTTCACCACCGCATCGCCGAACTCCAGGTACGAGGCCGGCGTGATCTCGTTGAGATCGAGGACCGGCAGCACCGCCGAGATGAGCTTCCCGCCCCGCTCGAGCTCGATCCGCACACTGCCGCCGACCGAGGAGTCGAGCACATCCTCGAGCGGCTCGAACTGGGTGGTGAGCTTGCCGTTGAGCCGCACCAGGATGTCGCCGGGCTCGAGGACCCCGCTCGCGGGCGAGCCGGGCACCACCTCGCTCACGACGAGCATGCCGGTGAGCGTCGGGAAAGCGCTGCGGGTGGCCGTCTCGATGTCGGCAGTGAGCCCGAGGCGCTCGAGCTCGTCGTAGGGGGTGTAGAGGAAAATCGTCTCCAGAGTGCCGCGAGTGACCGGCTGGCCTTCCTGGATCAGGCGCAGCGCGCGCTCCACCCGGCCGAGCGGCAGGTAGAAGCTCGATGCGGCACCCGTCGCGCCGCCCGCGTTGAGCGCGACGACGCGGCCGCGGATGTCGATCACCGGCGAGCCGGATGAGCCGCCGGAGGTGCCCGAGGCGGCCTGCAAGTAGAACGTGTTGAAGTCGTTGTAGGCCTGCAGCCCGTACTCGGGAGCCTCGCGGTCGAGCCTGGCGAGCGTGCCGGCGAGAATCGAGAGCTGCTCGCCCGCGTTGTTGCCGACGACCCGGATCTCCCGGCCGACCTGGGCACCCTGCGGGTACAGAGGCAGTGCCTGCGGATGGATGTAGCGCAGCTTCGAGGGATCGTAGCGATAGAAGCCGAAGTCGTGCACCGGATCGCGATAGACCGGGTAGAGCTGCACCTCCTCGCGGTTGAGGAAAGTGGCCTCGGCGGTGACGGGCCCGGGCGCGACGACGTGACGGTTGGTGAGGATGAGGCCGCGCTTGGCGTCGACGACGAACCCGGTCGCCTCGGCCGTCGAGTTCCATTCCGTATCGAAGGCGCGCGTGGAATCGACGTTGATCGAGACCACGCTGCTGGCGATGCGCTCGAG
Source organism: Gammaproteobacteria bacterium (assembly GCA_030043215.1). Classification (GTDB taxonomy): domain Bacteria; phylum Pseudomonadota; class Gammaproteobacteria; order Steroidobacterales; family Steroidobacteraceae; genus JASHUC01. The sequence continues at coordinate 6,674 of JASHYG010000300.1, read as the reverse complement.
CGTGACGGCCCAGTCGGGATTGGCCTCGGCCGCCGCAGCCTGCTTGACGAGCTCCTGCGTCTGGTGTGTCTGCGCGCCCGGGATCTGCGGCGCGGCGCGCCCGGTCTGCGCGCCGGCCGTGGCCATCGGCAGCACCAGAAGCCAGGCACAGGTAGCCAGTCTCATATCGTTGTCCGCTGCTTACGGGGGGAAGATCAACGTCCGAGCAGCACGAGCAGCCAGACGGTTCCCGCGAGGACGAACGATACGAATACGGCGGCCGACCCGAGGTCTTTCGCGAGCCCCGAGAGCTCATGGCGCTCGGATCCGATCCGGTCCACGGCCGCCTCGACGGCGCTGTTGAGGAGTTCCACGATCAGGATGTTGAGCAACGGGGCCACGAGGAGGGCGCGCTCCATGCCGGTGCGACCCAGCCAGAGCCCTAGGGGTATGACGGCGACGGCCACCGCGAGTTCCTGGCGGAAGGCCGCCTCGTTGCGAAAGGCGCCCGCGAGGCCGCGCGAGGTCGCCCCGAAGGCGAGGGCGATGCGTCTCAACCCGACGGGCTTGTCGTGCGCCGTCCGCGGGAGCCCGGCAGGGTACGGCAGTCGAGCCGCGGGCTCGCGGTTTGGCACATCGCTCATCCTGGGCGATCCGGGGCTCGAGCGTCCGGGTCCCAGGTGAGATCGAGCTGCTTCGCCGCGCGCACATCGTCGAGGCGGCGCACCGGAAGGGTGTGCGGCGCCCGGCGGACGCGCTCCGGATCCTCGCGCGCCTCGCGCGCGATGCTCACCATGGCAGCGACGAAAGCATCCAGGGTCTCCTTGCTCTCCGTCTCGGTCGGCTCGATCAGCAGGCACTCGGGCACCAACAGTGGGAAGTACGTCGTTGGTGCGTGCATCCCATAATCCAACAGACGCTTGGCAAAATCCATGGCCGTCACCTCGCTGTCGCGCGCCTGGCGCTCGAGGGTCACGATGAGCTCGTGGCTCGCGCGGCGGGACGGGTAGGCGACCTCGAACCCGGCCCCGGCGAGCCTCGCGAGCAGGTAGTTGGCATTGAGCGCCGCGTGCTCGGCGACCTGGCTCAGCCCCTCGGACCCGAGCAGGCGCATGTAGACGTAAGCTCTGAGCAGGACGCCCACATTGCCCATGAACGCCGAGAGCCGCCCGATCGTCCGCGGCCTGTCGCGCTCCGTGAGCGAGCGATAGTGGTCTGCCTCCCGGACGACGATCGGGATGGGCAGGAAAGGCTCGAGGAGCGGACCCACGCCGACGGCCCCCGCTCCGGGGCCGCCTCCCCCATGAGGCGTGGAGAACGTCTTGTGCAGGTTCATGTGGATCACATCGAACCCCATGTCTGCGGGACGGACCTTGCCGAGGATGGCGTTGAGATTGGCCCCATCGTAGTAGAGCAGGCCTCCGGCGGCGTGCACGATCTCGGCGACCTCGACGATCCGGCGCTCGAAGACCCCGAGCGTCGAGGGATTGGTGAGCATGATGCCCGCGGTGGCCGGTCCGACCGCTGCCCTCAACGCCTCGATATCCACGTCGCCGTCCGCGCCTACCGGTATCTCCCGGACCGTGGCGCCGCACATGCTCGCCGTCGCCGGATTCGTTCCGTGAGCCGCCTGCGGCACGATGATCTCCCGGCGGGCGAGATCGCCGCGCGAGCGATGATGGGCGAGGATCATCGCGACTCCGGCGAGCTCGCCCTGGGCACCGGCCATGGGGCCCAAGGCGGCGGCCTGCATTCCGGTCAGCGCACACAGCATCTCCTGCAGCTCGTGGAGGCAGGCGAGCACACCCTGACCGCGGGACTCGGGCGCGAGCGGATGGCGCGCGAGGAACTGCGGCAGCGTCGCCAAGGCGTTGCACGCCTTGGGGTTGTACTTCATCGTGCAGGATCCGAGCGGATAGAAGTGCGTGTCGATGGAGAAATTGAGCTGCGACAGCCGCGTGAAGTGCCGCACCGCATCGAGCTCGCTCACCTCGGGAAGCAACGGCGGCCGCGGTCTCTGCAGCTCGCGGGGAATCTCGAGCGGCGTATCGGGCTCGCGCGGCCACTGATCCACCGCCCCGCGGCCCGCGCGCGAGTACTGAAAAATGAGCGGCTCTTGACGCGGCGCCATGGGCTCCTCGGGTGCTCGGCCGGCGCGAGTGCGCCTTACGCGGCCGTCCGGGCCTCGAGCGCCTCGCCGAGCGCCGAGGCATAAACCTGGATGTCTGCGGCCGTCTTGGTCTCCGTCGCGCAGACGAGCAGCGCGTGGCCGAGCTCGGGATAGTCGGGCGCGAGATCGAGGCCCGCGAGGATCTCGCGCCTCTCGAGAGCTGCGAGCACCGGCGCGACCGGCCGGTCGAGCTGCAGCACGGCTTCGTGGAAGCGCGGGGCAGCGAACGCGGCGCGAACGCCCGGGATGCGCACGAGGGCCTCCACGAGAGCGCGCGTCCGCGCGTGACAGGCCGCAGCCACGCGCCGCAGTCCCTGCGGGCCCATGAGCGACAGATAGAGGGTTGCGGCGGTGACCATCAGGCCCTGGTTGGTGCAGATGTTCGATGTCGCGCGGCCGCGGCGGATGTGCTGCTCCCGCGCCTGCAGCGTGAGCGTGAAGCCTTCGTGTCCCGCGAGATCGACGGTCCGCCCCGCAATGCGTCCGGGCATCTGCCGCACGTGCGCCATCCGCGTCGCCATGAAGCCGAAGTACGGGCCTCCCGAGGAAAGCGGCACGCCGAGCGGCTGGCCCTCGCCGACCACCACGTCGGCGCCGCCGCGCCACTCTCCCGGCGGCCTCAGCAGAGCGAGCGAGATGGGATTCACGACTGCGATGACCGGGATCGCGCGGCGGCGCGCCCACTCGCTCAAGCCGTCGACCTCCTCCAGCACGCCGAAGAAATTCGGCTGCTGGATCGCGAGCGCCGTGATGTCCTCGCCATCGTGAGCCCGAAGCGAATCGACGAGCGTGCGGCCGCTCGCCGCGTCGTACTCAACCTCCTCGAGATTGAGACCCTGGAGGCTCGTGATGGACCGCGCGACGGCGCGGTAGTGAGGGTGCACGGCGCGCGAGACGAGCATCCTCAGCGACTTCGACTTGCGGTTGATGCGCGCCGCCATGAGGAGTGCCTCGGCGAACGCCGATGCGCCGTCGTAGAGCGATGCGTTGGCCACGTCCATGCCGCTCAAGCTCGCGATCATGGTCTGGAACTCGTAGATCGCCTGCAGCGTGCCCTGGCTCGCCTCGGCCTGGTACGGCGTGTAACTGCTGTAGAACTCGCCGCGCGCCGCGATGGCCCAGACGGCCGCAGGGATGTGATGCTCGTAGGCTCCGGCGCCGATGAAGCTGAGCGCAAACCCGCACGACGCCGCGCGGGACATCATGAGCCGCGTGACCTCCATCTCGTTCAGCGCATCCCCGATCCCCGCGAGCCCCCGGGCGCGCACGGAAGGCGGGATCTCATCGAACAGCTGCTCGACGCTCGCGACCCCGATGACCGCGAGCATCTCCTCCACGTCCGCCGCCGTGTGCGGAATGAATGCCATCAGCCGCCCCCGGACTCGAGAAGGCGCCGGTAATCGGCGGGGGAGAGCAGCTCGGACACGGATGCGGCATCGTCGGGGCGAATGCGCGCAATCCAGCCCGCGCCGTAAGCATCCTGATTGATGCGCTCGGGCGCGGACGCGAGCTCTCCATTGACGGCGGTCACTTCCCCGGCAACGGGGCTATACAGGTCGGAGGCCGCCTTCACCGATTCCACGACGCCATAGGACTCCCCTGCGGCGACGCGCCGGCCCGGCTCGGGCGCCTCGACGAACACCACGTCGCCGAGCGCGTCCTGCGCATGGTCCGTGATGCCCACCTCGACCACGCCGCCGGGCAGCACGCGCACCCATTCGTGCGTCTTCGTGAATCTCAGATCCTCGGGTATGCGGCTCATGGGAAGCCTTCCTCAGGAGAGGAGCGATCGGCCGTGCCGCACGAACGGCGGCTCGACCACCCGCGCATCGAGCGCCTGACCTCGGATATCCACTTGGACGCGTGCACCGGCGTCGGCAGGCACGCGCGCCAGAGCGATGGAGCGCTGCAGCGTCGGAGAGAAGGTGCCGCTCGTCACCGTCCCCGCGCCTGCGCCCGGCGCGACGACCTTCTGATGAGCGCGCAGCACCCCGCGGCCCTCGAGCACCAGCCCGACGAGCTTGCGCGGCGAGCCTTCCCTGACGATGGCCTCCAGCGCGGCCCGGCCGACGAAGTGACGGGTGAGGGGCGCGAGCGCGACGGTCCAGCCGAGCCCCGACTCGTAGGGATGCGTGCTCCGGTCCATGTCCTCGCCGTACAGATTGAGGCCGGCCTCGAGCCGCAAGGTGTCCCGCGCGCCGAGCCCGCAGGATTTGACGCCGAGCGCGTTGAGCTGCCGCCACGCCCTCTCCGCCTCCGCGGCCGGCATCATCACCTCGAAGCCATCCTCGCCCGTGTAGCCGGTGCGGGCCACGAACCAGCGCCCGATCGGCAGTCCCTGGAACCGCTCGAGCCGCAGCGCAGTCTCGGCCTCGTCCGGTCCACTGAGCCCCGCGAGCAGGGTCGCGACCCGGTCCCGCGCAACCGGCCCTTGCACCGCGAGCAGGGCGAGGTCGGTCCGCTCCGCGATCTCGACGCGGCGGCCGGCCGCGTGGCCGCGCATCCAGGCGAGATCGCCGTCCCGGGTCGCGCCGTTGACGACCACGCGAAAGCCCGGCTCCGGCCCGAGGAAGTAGACGATCAGGTCGTCGACCACCCCGCCCGACCCCTCGAGCATGCAGCTGTAGAGCGCCTGGCCCGCGGATTTGAGCTTGCCCACGTCGTTGGCGAGGAGAGTCTCGAGCAGCGCCCGCGCATCGGGCCCGCTCACATCGACGATACCCATGTGCGATACGTCGAACACGCCCGCCGCACGCCTCACCGCATGGTGCTCCTCGACCTGCGAGCCGTAGTGAAGCGGCATGCTCCAGCCGCCGAAGTGGACGATCCGCGCACCCAGGGCCCGGTGCAGCTCGAAGAGCGGTGTCTCTCGTCCCATGGCCCCTCCCGGAGTGATAACAGCCGCTCCCGAAGGGGCCCAGGCGCGGGCGAACCTGCGATGGGTCTCCGTGCGGTAGAATAGACAATCATGTCGCTCGCCCGCCGCCACAGCCTCACCGTGACCGTCGGCGCCGTCCGTGTGGGCGGCCCGAGCCCCGTCGTCGTGCAGTCTATGACGAACACCGACACCGCCGATGTCGAGGCGACCGCGCAGCAGGTGAAGTCGCTCGCCCGCGCCGGATCGGAGCTCGTGCGGATCACCGTCAACACCAGCGAGGCCGCCGCGGCGGTCGCGCCCATCCGCGACCGCCTCGATCAGCTGGGCGTCTCGGTGCCGCTGATCGGCGACTTCCACTTCAACGGCCACAAGCTGCTGCGCGAGCACCCCGCGTGCGCGGAAGCGCTCGCCAAGTACCGGATCAATCCCGGGAACGTCGGCCGCGGCAGCAAGCGGGACCCGCAGTTCGCCGAGATGATCGAGGTCGCCTGCCGCCATGGAAAGCCGGTGCGTATCGGCGTCAACTGGGGCAGTCTCGACCAGGATCTCTTGACGCGCCTGATGGATGAGAACTCCGCGCGCGCCGAACCGCTCGATGCGCGCGAGATCATGCGCAACGCCGTGGTGCTCTCCGCGTTGACGAGCGCGGAGCGGGCCGTCGAGCTCGGCCTGCCGAAGGATCGGATCATTCTCTCGGCGAAGGTGAGCGGCGTGCAGGACCTCATCGCCATCTATCGCGATCTCGCGTCGCGCTGCGACTACCCGCTGCACCTGGGGCTCACCGAGGCGGGCATGGGGTCGAAGGGCATCGTCGCCTCCACCGCGGGGATGTCCGTGCTGCTGCAGGAGGGCATCGGCGACACGATCCGCGTATCCCTCACACCCGAGCCGGGCGGCGATCGCACGCAGGAGGTCATCGTCGCGCAGGAGATCCTCCAGACCCTCGGCCTGCGCGCCTTCATGCCCATGGTCACCGCCTGCCCCGGCTGCGGCCGCACGACCAGCACCTACTTTCAGGAGCTCGCCCAGCGCATCCAGTCGCACATCCGGCATCGCATGCCGGAGTGGCGCCGCAGCTTCGATGGCGTCGAGGACATGACCGTCGCCGTGATGGGCTGCGTCGTGAACGGGCCTGGAGAGAGCAAGCACGCGAATCTCGGCATCAGCCTGCCGGGCACCGGCGAGCGCCCGGTCGCCCCGGTCTACGAGGATGGCGAGAAGACGGTCACCCTCAAGGGCGAGCGCATCGCCGAGGAGTTCCAGGATCTCGTCGAGCGGTACATCGAGCGCAAGTACACCCGGCGGCAAACGGCATGATGGAGGGCGTTCCATGACGCAGCTGACCGAGAGGAAGTGCAAGCCCTGCGAGGGCGGAGTCCCGGCCCTGACGCGCGCGCAAGCCCTGGATCTGATGAAGCACCTCGAGGGGAGCTGGCGCCTCGCGGACGACGCCAAGTCCATCCGGCGGGAGCTCGGCTTCAAGGACTTCTACCGCACGATGAGCTTCGTCAACGCGCTCGCGCACATCGCGAACATCGAGGACCACCACCCGGACCTCGAGGTGGGCTACAACTACTGCCGCGTGCTCTTCAGCACCCACGCCGTGAAGGGGCTGTCGGAGAATGATTTCATCTGCGCGGCGAAGGT
>JASHYG010000299.1 GCA_030043215.1 Gammaproteobacteria bacterium | reverse complement strand
CCGGAAAGATGAAGGTCGGGGATTTGCCCCCGAGCTCGAGCGTGACGCGCTTGAGCGTGGCGGCGGCGGCCTGAACGATCCACTTGCCCGTGGCGGTCGATCCCGTGAACGCGATCTTGTCCACGTCCGGATGCTCGACCAGCGCCTTGCCGGCCGGGTCGCCGTACCCGGTCACGATGTTGATGACGCCGGGGGGAACCCCCGCCTCCAGCACCAGCCGGGCCAGCAAGATCGCCCCGAGCGGGGTGAGCTCGGCGGGCTTCAGCACGAGCGTGCACCCGGCCGCCATGGCCTGGCCGACCTTGTCGGCCTCCATGGCGAACGGGAAGTTCCACGGCGTGATGGCGCCCACGACTCCCACCGGCTCCTTGAGCGTGTAGGCGAGCTTGTTGGGCTCCGCTGGAGTCGGCACGGCTCCATCCACCTTGCCGCACCAGCCGGCCATGTAGCGAAGGTTCCGCGCGGTGCCGAACGCGCCGGCGAACTTCGCCATCATCATGGGCATGCCGTTGTCGAGGCTCAGGATGTAGGCAATCTCGTCCGCGGCCGCCTCGACCGCATCGGCCAGCTTCCAGATGAGCTGTGCCCGCTCGATGGGCGGCATGCTCGGCCACGGGCCGCTCTCGAACGCGGCGCGCGCGGCGCGCACCGCCCGATCGATGTCGGCGGCGCCCGCGGCGGCGGCCTTCGCGAAGACCTTGCCCGTCGCCGGGTTGATCACATCGAGGGTCTTGCCGGATTGCGGCTCGACCCACTCATTGTTGATGAACAGCTTGTGAGTCCTCGAGAGAAACCCCGCCGTGCGGGACTCCATATCAGGCTTGACTACAGCGTTCATGGCTCGACTCCTTTGAAAATGGTAGCGCCGGCGGGCGGTCTCATTGTGGCAGCTCGTCTTGCAGGCGCACGTGCTGCACACCGTTCTCGTCGATGTACTCGTGATTGTTCTCGCACACGTATTCCTGCATCTCGTAGTGCGGATAGCGCTTGAAGGCGAAGGTGAACGTCCAGGGTTTCACGAGCGTCACCGGGTCCTCGACGGTGATCTGATCATGGAGGATATCCGGCGCAACGAGCCTGATACGCTCCGTGATGCGCATCTGGTCGCTGTGGGGCATCTCATCGTGCCCGAGCACCGAAGGCTTGACGCCGACGGTATCGACGACCAGGGTGTCGCCTTCCCAGTGTCCGACCGAGTGTCCGTAGTAGCCGGGCGGATAGTCCCCGATCTTCACCTGCGGCTTGTCGAGGTAGATCCGCCTCACCTGGCTGAAAGCCTCGGCGATGATGGTCACCTGTCCGGGGGTTTGCAGGATCTCGAGCGGATAGATGGCGGACATCATCTCCGGCATGCCGTAGGGCAGGCAGTTGACGCCCGGGTCCGCGATCGGCTGACCGCGCGCGGCGGCCGCTTCTTCCTTCTTCGTCTCGGCGTCGTAGGCCTTCGCGTACTGGGGCCGCAACACCATCTTCCCCGGCGGCGGCGCCACGTACCGCGGATCGACGCCCTGGCGCGAGAAACCCCCGTAGCGAACCCACGTGCCCGTGATGTCGGCCCCCTGCACCTGCGCGTCGTAGGCCCTGCCGGGCAGGGCCGCGATGAGCAGGGCGAGAGCGCCTGCGGCTCCCGTCCACCCGAGAAGCTTGCCGCGAGCCAGAAGACGGATTCTGCGCCTCATGGGAACCACCCCTCACTCCCGCTGCCGCTGCAGCGGAAAGACGCCGCCCGGAGGGTTGCCGTCGCTCAGGGTTCGCCCGTCCGCGAGGGTCGCCTTCTCGAGCATGCCGCCCGCCTTGCCGGTCCTCAAGGGATTGACGAGCAGCGTGACGCGGTCCCCTTCTTTCACGTCCCCGTACTTCCAGCCGACACGCGTGAGCACGTTGGGGCTCGCGCATTCGACGGTGTAGGCCTTCGTGCTCCCTCCGTCCGGAACGGCGAGATGGATGTACACGTGCGGATTGATCCAATCGAACTTGACGACCGTTCCCGTGACGGTGATCCGGTTGACGTGATCGAACAGCGCGAACGAGTGATGGGCCGACGCGGGATGGGGCACGGTGAGCGCGCCAAACCCGGCGACGGCCGCGAACGCAACCCCGCTGCGAATACTTCTCACGAACGACATGCGAGCTCCCCTCCCCGCCGCGCGGTGCCGTATGGCGCCTCCGCGCAGCCGGCCTTTTATGACACGACCGAGCCCCTTCCGGCAATGGCTCGTGCAGGATCGGCTTCGATCCGCCGCCGCGGAGGTCGCGGCGTTGTCTTCACAACCGAGCTCCGGCCGAGCCCGGCGGGGCAATTGCCAACCGCGCCATTTCGGTTCAATCTCATCGCCGATCGAAGCTCAGTGCCAGAATAAGGTGAGCCATGAGCGATTCCGAGCCCCGTGACGCCGCGCGCGACGGTAGTGCCTACGGCCGTCCGTCTCAGCACTCGAACGAGCTGCTCACGGAGGTCGGCCCCGGCAGGCCGCTCGGCGAGCTCATGCGCCGCTACTGGCAGCCCGTCGGGCTCTCGGCAAAGCTCCGGGAGCTGCCCCGCAAGGTGCGCATCCTCGGGGAGGACCTGATCCTCTTCCGCGACCGCTCGGGCCGTGCAGGACTGCTCTATCCGCGCTGCATGCACCGCGGCACCTCGCTCCTCTACGGCCGCACCGAGGACCGCGGGATACGCTGCTGCTATCACGGCTGGCTCTTCGACGTGGAGGGCCGCTGTCTCGATCAGCCCTGCGAGCCCGAAGGCGGGCGTCACCGCGATGCGGCGCGCCAACCGTGGTACCCCGTCGAGGAGCGTTACGGCCTGGTGTTCGCATACCTCGGCCCCCCGGAGAAAAAGCCGGTGCTGCCGCGGTACGACATCCTCGAGAGCATGGGCCCCGGGGAGACGATGTGGCGCAGCTACGGCGGCTTCGGATCGACGGGCGATGAGAGCCTCGAGGTGGTGCCCTACAGCTGGCTCCACATGAACGACAACGTGATGGATCCCTTCCACGTGCAGGTGCTGCACTCCACCTTCAGCGTGGTGCAATTCGCGCCGCAGTTCGCCCTGATGCCCAAGGTGGACTTCTTCTACACCGAGCACGGCGTGTGCTACACCGCCGTCCGGCGGCTCGACGACGGGCGGGAAGTGGACCGCATTTCCTCCTGGCTGATGCCCAACATCATGAGCGTGCCCGACATCCAGCTAAAGGCCGGGCCCTCGTCCGGCATCTCGTGGGTCGTTCCGGTGGACGACGACCACTTCGTGCAGGCCATGGTGAGCAAGATCCCGGAGAGCGCGAGCTTCCGCGGCATACGCATGAACGGCAAGAGCTGGGGCGAGATGACTCCGGAGGA
>JASHYG010000298.1 GCA_030043215.1 Gammaproteobacteria bacterium | reverse complement strand
AGCGAGAGCGGCCCGTAGGCGACGTAGGTGTGTCCCGTCACCCAGCCTACGTCGGCGGTGCACCAGAGAACGTCGCCCGGGCGAAGATCGAGCACCCATTTGCAGCTCGTCTTGGCTCCGAGCAAGTACCCGGCGCTCGAATGCTGGATGCCCTTCGGCTTTCCGGTCGAGCCCGACGTGTAGAGCAGGAACAGCGGGTGCTCGGCATCGACCCATTCGGGCTCACAGACCGGCGTGTGGCCCTCGATGAAATCGCGCCACCACACATCTCGAGAAGGGTCCATGGGAACCGGCATCCCGGTGCGCCGGTACACGACGACCTTCTCGATGGTGGGACAGCCGCCTGCCAGCGCCTTGTCGGCGGCGGCTTTCAGCTCGACGGCACGCCCGTTGCGCCAGCCGCCGTCCGCCGTCACGAGAATGCGGGCGCCGGCATCCTCGATCCGCTCCTTGAGCGAGAGCGCGGAGAAGCCGCCGAAGACGACCGAATGCACGGCGCCGATGCGCGCGCAGGCGTGCATTGCGACGAGCGCCTCCGGCACGAGAGGCATGTAGATGACCACCCGGTCGCCACGGCGCACGCCCTGGGCTCTGAGCGCATTGGCGAACCGGCAAACCTCCGCGTGCAACTCCTGGAAGCTCAGCCGCCGCGTGTCACCGGGCTCCCCCTCGAAGATGACCGCGGTCTCGTGCCCGCGCTCGCGGAGGTGCGCGTCCAGGCAATTCACCGAGACGTTGAGCCGCCCATCGCCGAACCAGGCGAAGTTGGGAGCCCGCGAGGCATCGAGCGTCACCGTGAAGGGCACGTGCCACTCGAGCTCCTGCCGCGCGAGATCCGCCCAGAACGCTTCCGGGTCGGCCGACGCTTTGCGTCTCATCTCCTCGAGATCGCGCGGCTTCACGCGCGCCTTCGCCGCGAACGAGGGCGCCGGCGGGAAGAGGCGCTCCTCGAGCAGGACGGACTTCAAGTCCCGGCGATTCAAGGCGGCTCAGGCAAGCCAGCGCTGGATCCGGTCGTGCAGCGGGCTCGACCGCGGGAAATGCGCGAGCAGATACTCCATCTGATCCGCGAGCACGCGGCGCCCCTTGAGGAAGATGTACTCCGCGTAAGTGGGAGTGAAGGGCACGGCGATCAGCTGCATCTTCGCCTGCTCGGGCGTGCGCGAGGCCTTCTGGTTGTTGCAGCGCCGGCACGCCGTGACGACGTTCGTCCACGTGTCGAGGCCGCCTTGGCTGAAGGGGCGGATGTGGTCACGCGAGAGCTCGCGGGCGGGAAACCGCATGGCGCAGTACATGCAGAGATAAGCATCCCGCCGGAACAGAGTCTGATTGTTGAGCGGCGGAACATAATCGTGGCGGGTATTCCCGGGGTTGCCGGTATGGCCGACCGTCGCCACGATCGAGTTCACCTCGACGATCGTGCGGCGCCCGCTGCGCGCGTTGACGCCGCCGTAGAGCGAGTACAGCAGCGACCCGCAGGTGTACGCAACCTGCTCCTGATGGTACAGGCGGGCTGCCTCCCGGTAGTCGATCCACTCGAGCGGCATTCCGGCGACGTCCGCACGCAGGACGAGCTGGGAGAGCCCACGCGCGGCAGGGGCAGTGACCACGCGCAGGTCGGAAGTACAGCCGTCGTCGGCTCTGTCAAGGTCGATGTCCAGCATGGGTGCTGTAAGATACGGCAGCTTTGTGCAAGAATTCAACGTTACAACATCTTCATTTCACAAGGGTTTCCAAAATTGCGTCGCCAGCCGGCTACGGTGTGACGCCGTCGTCGGAAACCCGAGGCACCTATCGATGCCAGTAACGATCGGCACGCTTTGCGAGAGCGCGCCCCAAGAGACCCGCGTCAGTCTGGTTCCCGAAGTGGCCGTGAAGCTCACCCGGGCCGGGGCACGCGTTCTGATGGAGCGCGGCGCCGGCGAGCGCTCGAACTTTCCGGACAGGCTCTACCAGGGCGTCGATTGGGCAGATTCGCCGACTCAGCTGCTCGCACAGGCGGATGTGCTGCTCACCGTTCAGCCGCCGACCCTGGAGCAGATCGGCCTTCTCAGACCCTCCGCAGTGGTCGTGGGCTACATGCAACCGTACGCCCGGGCGGCCGAGATCAAAGCGCTGCGCGACCGGCGGATCACGAGTTTCGCCATCGAGCTGATCCCGCGCATCTCGCGCGCCCAGGCGATGGATGCCCTCTCCTCGCAGGCCGCCATTTCCGGCTACAAGGCGGTGCTCATCGCGGCGAACAGCCTGCCGAAGTTCCTGCCGATGCTCACGACGGCCGCCGGGACGATCCGTCCCGCGCAGGTGCTCGTCATCGGGGCCGGCGTCGCGGGGCTGCAGGCCATCGCGACCGCCCGGCGGCTCGGCGCAGTGGTCGAGGCGTACGACGTGCGCAGCGCCACGCGGGAGCAGGTGAAGTCGCTCGGCGCGAAGTTCGTCGAGACCGGCGTCAGCGCCGAGGGCGAGGGCGGCTATGCCCGGGACCTCACCGAGGAGGAGCGCCGCAAGCAGCAGGAGGCGCTCGATTCGCGCATTGCCGCCGCGGATGCGGTCGTCACCACGGCCTCGGTGCCGGGACGTCCCGCGCCCAGGATCGTGAGCCGCGCGGCGGTCGAGCGCATGCGGCCGGGGTCGGTCATCGTCGATCTCGCCGCCGAGCAAGGCGGCAACTGCGAGCTGACGCGCGCCGGGGAGACCGTGGAGCATGGGGGCGTGAGGATCGTCGGACCGGTGAACCTGCCGGGCCAGCTCGCGTACAACGCGAGCGAGATGTACGCGCGCAATCTGCTCAACTTCCTGCAGCCGGCGCTCGCGCGCGGCGAGTTCGCGATCGACTGGAACGACGAGGTGTTCGCGCAAGCCTGCCTCACGCGCGATGGCGCGATCCGGCACGAGCCGACCCGCAAACAGATCGAAGGCTGAGGGGATGCCGATGACGGGAATGATCTGGCTGTACATCTTCATGCTCGCGGCCTTCACGGGCTACGAGGTCATCTCGCGCGTGCCGGTGATCCTGCACACGCCCCTCATGTCGGGCTCGAACTTCGTGCATGGGATCGTGCTCGTCGGCGCGATGGCCGCGCTCGGCGCCGCGCAGACACCGCTCGAGAAGGCCATCGGCTTCGTCGGTGTGCTGCTCGCGGCCGGCAACGCCGTCGGGGGTTACGTGGTGACGGAGCGCATGCTCGAGATGTTCAAGTCGAGCCGCCGCCCGGGCAAGGAGCCCCACTAGATGAGCGGCCTCCCGAGCAGTACCGCGTCCGGAATCATCCAGGCGAGCTACTTCGTCACCGCCTTCCTGTTCATCGTCGGCTTGAAGCGCATGAGCTCGCCCGTGACGGCGCGCAGCGGCATCGTGTGGGCCGGCGCCGGGATGCTGCTCGCGATCCTCGTGACGTTCCTGTCCCCCGGCATGACGAACTATCCGCTCATCCTCGTGGCGATCGCGATCGGCGCGATCATCGCCTGGGTGAGCGGCAAGCGCGTCGCCATGACCGACATGCCGCAGATGATCGCGCTCTTCAACGGCATGGGCGGCGGCGCGGC